>JAMIQD010000220.1:0-9488 GCA_035914755.1 Pseudobdellovibrionaceae bacterium
GCGTACGCTTGACCGAGGGGGAGCACAATGTGATTCCTCCGAACAAGGCGGAGTTAAGTCTTATTGGTACAAATTGGTATATTGATAGCCGTCGTCTGGCCTGTCAGGTGCATTGTTTTGGAAATGTCACCGTGGATTTGACGGAGCAGTTGGAGCGACAAGAAAATCAGACCAAAAAAGTTCGGGGCTTTCGAAGCCAGAAGTCGCAGACGGAGTCTCATGCGGTCCAAGACACAATGCTCTTGGGTGAAAAGTCCGACGAAAAGCCAAAGAGAAATTAATTTTTATGAAAACCTTTTTGATTTCTTTATTGATGGTATTTTTTTCGAGTTCAGTTCTGGCTGTACGTGCGATGCCGAGTATAAAAACCCTTCCCGTCGAGCACAAGACCTTTACTTATGATGTGGGAGCCGCCACGGGTTCAGAAAATGGCAATGCTTATTCAGAGATAAATATTGCCTTGAACTGGTATCTAACGGATTGGCTCAATTGGCGAAACGCGGCCTTTACCCGCTTTGGTTCGAACATCACATCGGTGAGTGGTTTGGATTCGGCCCTTCTTGCGACTTATGAGTCTTTTTCTGAGGACAAGTCCATTGGTGTGCGCGCCTTTGCCGGTCCAGGTGTCCGCATTGCTTCGGCAAACAACAGCGCCGCCACGGCAGAAGCTGGCGTGATCTTCAAGCTTGCAGGAATTCAGATCGGCGGCGGCGCTCGTTATCTTTCGTATTTTAGCGCTCGAGAAAACACTAGCAACGTGGTTCTTCCGAAGGACGAGACTCAGATGTTTATCGTTCTTGCCGGCGGGGGAAGCTTTTAGGCGCCACTACAAAGGTCGTCTCAGCGATGGATAAAGCCAGAGAAGAGTCTGCTAGGTAAATAGCCTCGATCCTGATCCGAGGACCTTTTTTACATCCGACCTTCGTCCAGTTAACTTAAGCCACAGCTCTGCCGAAAAGATCTCATGGCTCATAAAATTACTTTTCGCGAAAGAGGTCAGGGCCCCGTGCTTATTCTCCTTCATGGTTTTGGAGGAAGTGTGCACCATTGGGAAGCCTGTGCCGATGAATTGTCAAAGCACTACCGCGTTGTTGTTCCTAATTTATCGCATTTATTTATGAGCACCGATCGGATTTTTTTTACGGTGCAAGTTGAAGCCCTGGCAAGTTTTATTCGGACCAATTTTCCAGAGCAAAAAGTGAACGTTGCTGGGTTGAGTTTTGGCGGCGCCTTGACCTGGGCCTTGCGACTTCAGCGCCCGGAGCTTGTTGAAAAAGTTGTGCTGATCAATCCCGTAGTTCCGGATCCGATACCGCAATTTAGCCTGCCCGAGCTGCGATACTTTTTTGTGATGCCGCTCGCTTCGAGGTCTATTTTTGTTTTACTATCAACGCCCATTGGAAAGTCTTTTTTAAAAAGAGCGGCGGCAATCTTTCGCGATGAACGAAGCGAAGGAGCAGGACGCCTTGAATCTTTGAAGGGGCGCCGGCTGCTTTTTGTCTCGCATCTGATCTATAACTTTGCGTGGACTTTGCGCCGAGAGGACTGGGGTTGGTGGAAGAAAAAAATAGAACAAACAGACTTTAAAAGCTTATTGATTTTTGATCGAGAGGACTTGCTCTTTAGTAAGGAAGTATACCAGAAATTCGCGCAAGAAATTAAATGCGAAAATGTGATTGAGCTCACTGGGGCTGGACATCTTGCCATCAGGACAAGGCCCGAAACCATAGCAAAAAATATTCACGATTATCTCACTGAGGCCCTTGCGTCCGCAGCTTAGACGTTGAATGAAGAACCGCAGCCGCAATTTTTGCTAGCGTTGGGGTTGTTGAAAACAAAGCCCTTGCCGTTCAGGCCGCCTGAATACTCTAATGTCATGCCGATAATGTACAACAAACTTTGCGGGTCCACGACGACCTTTTGGCCGCCAGACTCAAAAGCCTTATCGCCATCGCGAGTTTGAGTGTCAAAATTCATCTTGTAGGACAAACCAGAACACCCGCCTTTTTTAACTTCAACTCGCAAAAAAGCAGAGTCGATCTGACCCTCTTCTTTTTTAAGAATCGCTAATTTATTTGCCGCACCTTCTGAAATTGTAATCACGATTGAACTCCTACGAGAGCGCCATCCTAGCACATTCTTTGAGGTGATAAAAGCCCTTGCTCAACATAAACAGCTAAACGAGGGCCGCTGATAAAACTTGCAGGGCGATATCTAAGTCTTCTTTAGTGGTTCCGCGCCCAAAACTCAGGCGCAGGGTCCCTTGTGCCTCTGAATCAGTAAGTCCCAAGTTGCGTAAAACGGGGCTGGCATCCGTCGAACCCGTATGGCAGGCCGATCCCTGGCTAAAACCGAGGCGTCCCAGTTTTGGCAAAAGTTGCTCTATATTTTTACCTGGAAAGGTCAGGCTCAGGTTACCCGGCGAGCGATCCGAGGGGTGGCCATTTAGTTTTACTCCCGGAATATTCTTTTGAAGTCCGGCCCAAAGAGTGTCCCTCAAAAAGCGAGTCTGCGGCATTTCTTCGGGCATTTTATTTTGACAAAGTTCAGCGGCAGCGCCAAGTCCGACTATTGCTGGTACATTGAGGGTTCCAGAGCGGTGACCGTGTTCTTGTCCGCCGCCAAAAAGATAGGGCGGTAAACTGATCTTTGGATTCTTTCTTCGTATATACAAAATACCTGCCCCCTTGGGGCCATAAAATTTATGACCAGAGGCCGACAAAAAATCCACAGGCGTCGCCGCAAGGTTGACCGGAATTTTTCCAACAGCCTGGGTGGCATCCGTATGAAGGTAAATTTTCTTTTCGTGAGCTAGTGTTGCTAGCTCATGAATAGGGTTGATCGAGCCAATTTCATTCTGAACCCAAATAAAACTCATGAGCTGAGTGTGAGGTTTAAGAACCTTTCGCACGGCTTCGATTTCAACCTGGCCATATTTGTTGGTCGGAACAAAGTCCACTTCAACGCCACGGCATTGGGCCTCTTTCATCACATTTGTGATGGAGCTGTGTTCGAGGGCGCTGGTTACAAAGTGAATCGGAGACTTGGGATCTTCGCGGCGAATTTTTTCGAGCAGGCCAAAGACCACCCAGTTGTTGCTCTCAGTAGCGCCGGAGGTAAAGGTGATCTCTAAGGGCGAAGCCGAAATTAAAGAGGCGACTTGTGTGCGAGCCTTATGGACCCCCTTTTGCGCGGCCCATCCCCAGGGATGGGTGACGCTTGCGGGATTGCCGAAATGAAGGCGAAAGTAGGGCTCCATTGCCAAAAAAACCTCGGGGTCCAAGGGGGTCGTGGCATTGTAATCCAAATAGATGGGTTTTAGATATTCGCTCATGGTTCTGAATCTTAATGCCTGCTTGCTCTGGAGGGAAGCTCTAACTAGAATGAGCTATGACAAAATCTAAAAAACCACACCTCGTATTTGCGCCGCAGTTCACCCAGGGACAAAAAGATGTCAAAAAAATGTTTTCTTGGGGGCGCCGGGACTGTCTCATTAAAAACCGCAAGGGCGGAATTTTTTTTGAAATGAAACAGGTAGAAGCGCCGGAGGCTTGGTCCCAATTAGCAGTGGATATCGCGGCCAGCAAGTATTTTCGAAAAAAAGTAGCGGGAGGATTTAAAGGAGAACATTCGATTCAGCAGATGGTCGAGAGAGTGACCGGAGCTATCGTCAAAGCGGGGCTTGCTCAAGGCGGGATTTTTGAAAACCACTCCCAAGCCGAGATCTTTAAGAGAGAACTGCAGTATATTTTGTATTCTCAAAGAGCGGCCTTCAATAGTCCCGTATGGTTTAATGTAGGGCTTGATAGTTACGGAATTACATCAAAAAGTGAACACTGGGCTTGGAGCACAAAGGCCCAAGAGGTGCAAAAAATTAAGGATGCCTACGAGAGGCCTCAGTGCTCTGCTTGTTTTATTCAAAGTGTTGAGGATTCTTTAGAGAGTATTTTTGATCTTGCGAAAACGGAGGTCAAGCTATTCAAGTACGGCTCTGGCTCTGGGACAAACTTCTCTAAACTGCGCAGCAAATACGAGCCTCTTCAGAGCGGCGGGGGGACGAGCTCAGGATTGATTTCTTTTTTAGAGGTCTTAGACAAAGGTGCTGGGGCCATCAAATCCGGAGGCACCACTCGCCGAGCTGCAAAAATGGTTTGTGTCGATCTTGATCATCCAGAAATTTTGGATTTTGTTGATTGGAAAATGAAAGAAGAGCTCAAGGCTCATGCTTTGATCGCGGCGGGATATGAGGCGGACTTCGAGGGCGAGGCTTATCGCACCGTGAGCGGCCAAAATGCCAACAACTCGGTTCGGGTTCCGGACTCTTTTATGAAGGCGCTCAAAGACCACAAAGTTTGGAAATTGCGCTCGCGCGTGGACGGCAAGGATGTAAAAGCTTTGCCGGCTCAGGAGGTTTGGGACAGAATCGTGCACGCCGCCTGGCGCTGTGCTGATCCGGGATTGCAGTTTCATGACACGATCAACTCGTGGCACACCTGCCCTCAAGACGGGGAGATCCATGCCAGCAATCCTTGTTCAGAGTATATGTTTTTGGACGACAGTGCTTGCAACCTGGCATCAATCAATCTTGCAAAATTTATGAAGGACGATGGTGAGTTTGATTTAATCGGCTTTATGCACACCGCTCGAATTCTCTTTGTGGCTCAAGAGATATTGGTTGATTACTCCAGTTATCCGACTCAGAAGATTGCGCTGAACAGTCACCAGTTTCGGCCCGTGGGTCTTGGCTTTGCTAACCTGGGCAGTTTTTTAATGCGAAAGGGCGTGCCCTATGACAGCGACATAGCAAGGACCTGGGCTGGTGCGATCGCCAGCCTTATGCAAGGAACCGCGTACTGGACAAGCGCACAAGTGGCAGAAACACGCGGTGCCTTTAAAGCTTACAAAAAAAATAAAAAATCAATGCTTGCGGTTCTAAAAAAACATCAAAAGGCGGTGAGGGATATCCATTGGCCTCTCCTTCCAGACAACTTTAGAATTACTTGCGAGGAGCTTTGGACGGATGTTCTCTCTAAAGGTGCGGAGTTTGGTTTTCGCAATGCTCAAGCGACAGTGATCGCGCCGACAGGAACGATCGGTCTTTTAATGGACTGTGATACCACCGGCATCGAGCCAGACTACGCTCTAATAAAGCATAAAAAACTTGCGGGCGGCGGCGAGGTCGAAATCGTCAATCAGTCTGTTTCGATGGCTCTGAATAACTTGAAATATTCGCAGAGCCAAATTGAGAGCCTTCTTGCATACGTCAAAAAAAATCATAGTTTTGAAGGGACTCAGTTATTAAAGCCAGAGCATCTTTCTATATTTGATTGCGCCACTGCCAAGCCAGGTCACCGGGTTTTATCGGCCGATAGTCATTTGCAAATGCTAGCGGCCGTACAGCCATTTGTCAGCGGCGCTATTTCAAAGACTGTCAATGTTCCGACTTCTGCGAGTGAAGAGGATATTAGCGAAATTTATTTGCGAGCCTGGAAGCTCGGCCTTAAGGCGATTGCAATTTATCGTGACGGCAGCAAACTCAGTCAGCCGCTCAATGCAGCAAAAGCCGAAGAAACCATAAAATGCCCAGAATGCGGAATTGCAACAGAACTCACAAGCGGCTGCTATCGCTGCCCTAACTGCGGCAGTACGGTGGGCTGCGCTTAGAGCAGATTTTTGAGCATTTTGTGCCAAAAAATCAGGGCACACTCGGCAAAATAAAGAGCCTTGCGTTCGGTAACTCGCGAGATAAAAAGTGGAGCCTCAAAAGTATCTTTGAAGGTGGTCCCCTTATATTGAATTTTGCAAACCGCTCGGGTGGCATCAAGTGGTTCTAGCTTCATGCGCAGAGTTTGCATCTCTGGATCCACTGATTTTTCTTCTGTGGAAAAACTCCAAATATTCTTTTTTAAGAGGGCATGGATCGCCGGAGACATGCGGTCAAACAAAACAGTGCCAGGGTGAGAGTCGACAAATTCAATTTTTTTCACCTGAGTGAGCTGCTGTGCAAGGAGGTCCGGAATCGATTCGCCGTTGCGAGCGATAGTGTATTCTGACAAAGTTTTTTCAAGTCTTTGGAGGTGCGGCAAAAGACTTTGTTTTTCTGACTCTAAGAAAGAGACCTTCACTTCGACGTAAGGTAGATGAACTCGGTAGCCTTTTTCGATATTGATATTTTGCAAACAGGTTTCGGTCAGGTGAGAGATATCGGATTCGCCGAGACCCAGAGTGTCCCAGGAGTAAGTGAGAGTTTTGTCTATTTCTGCAGCCTTGGTTTGTAGCAGATGGCCAAGGCCATTGCTCCAGACAGCGGCAATTTCTTTGGGTGGCCCGGGTAGTACAAAAACATCAACATTAGCGACTCTGAGATAAAATGCATTTGCTGTGCCTTCGGGATTTACAAGAATCTGTGAGCCGTTTGGAAACAGGCACTGTTGCCGCTGAGTCTCTCGAACCTGAATCCCCCGGGAGGTCAGCCGTTCGGTGATCTGAAGCCATGAGGCCTCATCAAACTTTAAGGGCTGCATGGACCACTCGGCAATGATCTCGCGAGTAAAATCATCAGTCGTGGGGCCGAGTCCGCCAGTTACAAACAAGGTGTCACAGTGCTGACTGCAAAACTGAAGGGCCTTTAAAATCAAAACTCTATCGTCTGGGACGACCAAATGACTACTCGTGAGAACTCCGAGATCGCGCAGCTTGGCAGAGATCCACGAAGCATTTTTGTTTAAAATTTGGCCAGAGGTCAGCTCTGATCCGACACCGATGATGGCTGCTATCATGTTTGCCAACATACTCCATAACTTATCGCAGCGAAATCCCTTTAACCTTGCGTTATATTGGAATTCCTCGGAAAAAAGAGCATGGTTTTTTTATTTGTGGAAGGTGTCTATGTCTGAATTCAATTGGAAGCAATTTGATCTTTACAATCCAACTCCCGAGCATGCCATGCTGCGAGAGTCTGTTGCGGCTTTTACCAAAGAAGAGATTGAACCCCAGGCCCATGAGTATGACCGCCATGAAAAATTTAATTTAGATCTTTTTCGTCAAGTAGGTGCTCTCGGTCTATTGGGCATTACAGTTCCGGAGCAATTCGGCGGTGCGGGGATGGATGCGACGGCGGCGACCATTGTTCACGAAGAGATGTCGGCCTCGGACCCTGGTTTTTGTTTGGCTTACCTTGCGCACTCCATGTTGTGCGTCAACAATTTGGCGATGAATGGCAGCGATGCGCAGAGATCCAAGTACTTGCCAAAGCTCTGTTCTGGGGAGTGGATCGGTGCGATGGCAATGTCTGAGCCCGCCATCGGCACTGATGTTATGGGAATGCAGACCACAGCAGTTAAGAGCGGAAACAAGTACGTTCTGAATGGACGTAAAATGTGGATCACCAACGGCACCATTGATGAGAACAAAACCCCCTGCGATTTGGTTTTGGTTTATGCCAAGACCGGAGAAAAAAATGGTCGCTCTTTGATTTCGACATTCTTGGTAGAAAAAACATTTAAGGGTTTTTCTGTTGGACAAAAAATTCAGGACAAACTTGGTATGCGCGGATCAAATACCGCCGAACTGGTTTTTCAAGATTGCGAAGTGCCAGTTGAAAATTTGATTGGTCACGAAGGCGATTCGATGCTGCACATGATGAAAAACTTAGAGCTTGAGCGTTTGACTTTGGCCGCGATGAGTTTGGGAATCGCTCGAAGATCTATTGAAATTATGAATCGTTATGCGACGGAGCGCGAAGCATTTGGCAAGTCTTTGAACTTTTTTGGTCAAATGCAGCGCTATATCGCTGACAGCTATGCGGAGTACAAGGCGGCGAAGGCCTATGTTTACGAGACGGCCCGCCGTATGGATCTAACAAAAGAGGGCAACCGCTTAGATTCTGATGGGGTAAAACTAATTGCAACGACCATGGGCAAAAATGTCGCAGACCGCGCGATTCAAGTTTTGGGCGGTTATGGTTACGTCGGTGAGTATGTGGTCGAGAGACTGTGGCGAGATGCCAAGCTTCTTGAGATCGGTGGTGGTACGATTGAAGCCCATCAAAAGAACATCACCCGCGACTTGGCAAAAAACCCCGAGTTTTTGTACAAGTAGATGAAGTTTCCTTATTCAGATCGTCTTTCTATTGATGCGAACTTGTCAGTGCACTACCAATTGGTTTTGAATCATATCGGCCCCTTGCTGACGGCAGAGCGCCGTCAAAAGATTGACCGGGTGGTGGCGGGCAGAAATTTCGAGACTGCTGTCGTTCTCGAAGGTATCTACGACCGTGGCAATATCAGTGCGGTGATGAGAACAGCAGAGGGCCTTGGTTTTGCTAATTTTCATGTGATTGAGACTCAAGAAAAATTTAAAGAAGCCAATCGTGTGACTCAAGGCGCTGACAAGTGGGTTGAAGTCCAAAAATGGAAAAAGACCCAAGACTGTATCAAAGCACTAAAAGAGGATGGCTACCGAATCTGTGTCACAACCCTTGAGGCCTCAAAACCCCTAGAGCAGATTGATTTTTCTGGAAAGACAGCACTCGTTTTAGGCAACGAGAGGGATGGCGTGACCCGCGAAATGATCGATGCTGCTGATGAACGCATGATCATTCCGATGCCAGGCTTTGTACAAAGTTTTAATATCTCAGTGGCAGGCGCTTTGTGTTTGTATCATATTATGCAAGACCGAAGTCGTCGCCGTGGGAGCAATGCGGATCTCTCGCCAACCGAGCAAGAAATATTGAAGGCGCTATATTATCTGCGCACTCAAGATTCGGCGACGGATTATCTGAGGGAGATGTTTTCTCGAGGGGCGTTGGTTTAGAATCGTATATTTGAAATGTTAATGGGGCCGCGATTATTTTTCTATGTCGCACTCCGATTTTGTCTCCTAACGAGACTTTTCCGGAATGCTTTATTTTTCGGAAGAACTTACTCGAGCGATATTTGTTCTTGAATCCCATAAGCCAATTAAATCTTAGCTGGCTAAATTATTGTCGCAAAAACATCCGGTTCAGATAGAGATATCCTGCAAATATAATTTTGTCATAGCTTCTATAAATGAACGCCAAGGGCAATAAAACAGAAATTCACCGCGACGAAGAAGGGCGAGTTGTCGAAATTATCAAGCCCGATAATTCACATCTAAAGATGACCTATGATCCTGTGTTTGGCGATGTGATAAAGACCGAAGACGTAGCTAGTAGCATTATTGAAGAGTCAAGGTTTGATCAGTACGGGCATCTTATTTGGAAGAAAGACGGCAAGGGCCAGGTGTTTACAAAGTCCTACGATCCTGCGACGGGTTTGCTCATCTCTGAAAGAGGCCCTAATAATTCAAACGCGAGCTACACTTACAACAGTAGAGGCCAGGTTTTAACTAAAACGATTCAGGCAAATTCGCAGAGCCTCGTGTGGACGAACGAGTACAACTCATTAGGACAGGTGACAAAAAAGATTGCTCCTGACGGAAAGTTTTCGCTTTATAGCTACAACGCC
>JAMIQD010000221.1:0-8271 GCA_035914755.1 Pseudobdellovibrionaceae bacterium
GGCATTGGTTCTGATTAGTTTAGTTTTGATTCAAGACTCAAAGGGAGATGGCGCACTCGGCATGGGCGGAGGGGGCGGTGGATCCAACTCTGTGTTCGGAGCCACAGGCGCTAGCACTTTAGCTGCGAAAATGACTCGCATCGCGGCGATTGTTTTTGCACTCACTTCCATCGGTCTTTCTGTTCTTTCGTCACAGCAATCCAAAAGCGTTTTGGATCAAGCTCCGATAACAACTTCTGCACCGGTGACAGCTCCGGCTCCTGAAGCAGCACAAGCTCCAGAGGCTCCGGCCCAACAAGCCCCTGCGCAAGAAAAAACAAAATAGTAGTATTCGTCGCTAAAATTTTTTCGCTATAATCACAAGGATTATGGCGAAAAATAAGTGGTTCATTCCTTCGTTAGTTTTAGCAGGTTCGTTTTTTATAGCCCTGTCTTGGTGGATGTCATCTCGGCTTGAAACCCAATCCTTAGGTTTGAGGCCTTTGGCTCGCATTATCTATAATTCAGGCGAAGTTGCAATACTCAACAACAATATGACAGATAAAGAACCCCTTACTAAAAGTCGTCTTCTTTATCATCTCGATAGCATTGAGACCGGTCCCAATGGAGATGCGATCCTTGAAGCTGAAACCCATCGGATACGAATTCTCGACAACACCTTGATAACTCTCGATCAAGATGGACAGAGAACCGTCCTTATCTTAAAGCGAGGAGATGTCCAATTCGAAACCTTCGGACCGGAACAAAACTTGGTTCTGTCAAAAAATGGCGAACGGTATACCCCCAAGGATTATGTCAGCATAGTCAAACTCGGTGCCGGCGGTTCTCAGAGTGGACTACCAGAAACTGCTCCTCAGGTCACAGACGCCTCAGCTTCTCGAGCTGAAGACAGTCTGAGTTCTGAGTACATTCAAGAAACTCTCAAACGACAAATTCCCGCTCTCGACAAGTGTTACAAGCAACTCTTGCACAGAACCCCAGGGATTACGGGACAGGTTGTTCTCGCCTTTACGATTGAAAAGGGAGGAAAGATTTCTTCAAGTGAAGTCAGTACCGCAACTATTTCCGACAACGAATTCAAACGCTGCCTCACCGAAGTTCTTCGCCGAGTCGAATTCAAATCTTTCGCCGGAGATCCGATCACCAGCACTTTTCCTATCAGCTTCGAGTAAGGTTAACGATTCTCGTGAAGATAATCGACGCGCTCATGAACCCATGGTTCGTGCACGCCTTCCATCTCAAAAACTTTTCCGGAGACTATATGCTTTTCCTTAAGCGGCGCGACCGACGGCTCAAAGTCAGAGAAGATCAATCCTTTTTCCTCTAGAAAGGGACGAATTTTTTGATAATAAGTAAGGCCCAGGATCCCACGGCGAATCAGCTCATCAAAGCTCTTCGTCAGCTCCTCTGGTGAAAATCCATAGTTGTAAATCATATCCTGAGCAACGGCATAAATCCCATCCACCGAGAGACGCTGGTCCTGCCCTAAATCGAGGGCCACCTGGTAGGTATTATAAGTGGCAAGGGTTCGACGTCCAAATTTTAGGTAATAATCCGGGTCCGTGTCCGTAGCCAAATTAATATAAATCTTCTCCACAGGGTCATTCTCTGGGACTTGAGACTGAAGCATTAAAATTTGATCCACCTGCTCACCTGAAACATGCAACTTTTCTAGCACATTGCGGATTTCGTGAGGTCCCATTCGGCGAGCACAGATATCTGAGTATAAATTGTAGATGATCGCATCGCTTTCGCTATCATCTCCCCAGCAAATTTGCCGAACGTTGGGATGCAATCTCGTCCTCAACAACATAAGGGCCTGAAGCTTATAGCCAACCTGTTTTGTCAGGCGCCAAAAGCGCCCGGGACGAAGATTTTTCAAGTTATCCTTGTAAAAACAACCAAAGGGGTTGATCTCATCAATCGAAAATTTTTCAGAAATACGCTCCTCCATTTGCGGTGGAGACGCTGTAATAAAATAGATTGGGAAGTACTTATGCCCCGTCTGCTTGACCCTGTAGATTGAAAGAGCTTTGATAAGTGTGCTCGTCCCAGGAATATTGCGCTTATTCCACGCTCTCTCAAGTACTGTCTGCATCAGGCCACGAAGAGAATCAATCGTTGTATCAAGATAAGTCTTATCCAGATCCCAAAGAAAAACCTCCTCGCTATTTTTTTCAAGCCCTACAGGAACATAACGAAAAAACACCACGTCTGAATTGATCTCACTGCGACTCTGCCAATCGGCCATGAACTGACTCCTTTGTAATATTTATATGTGCTTGAGGGACCTTTGCCAAGTGCCCTCTATGCATAAGAAAATTTTATGACTTCCATCTAAAAATAAACATTGCCGTTCTTGTTCGATTTTGATTTAAGTGCTCGAGAATTTACCGGTTAGGGGATCGGTTTTTTGGGGGATCTGAATCATGAAAAAACTTGTATTGCCACTTATAGCTTCTCTACTTACTGCACTGGCTATCGGATGCTCTCCCGTCTCTAAGTCATCCATTGATGCTAGGGGCACGGGCATTATAGGCGGAACAGAGGTTTCCGAAGGATCTCTTCTTCAACAGAGTGTCGTTGGCATTTATGATGCAGAAGAAGGCGCCCTTTGCACTGGCTCTCTCATCGCTAACAACATCGTTCTCACCGCTGCACACTGTATCGGAAAAAACCCAACTGACCTCATCATCGTTTTCTCAACTGATCTCATTGGTACTCTCAACAAAGGGCAGGACGACAAGACGTCTTTGTTCAAAAAAATCCGACGTGGATTCAAGACCATCGTTCACGACGAATGGGGCAAAAAACACGTCAGAGATGAAGCTTGGGGAGATATTGCACTCATTCGCTTTGAAGGTACAGCGCCAGAGGGCTTCAAGCCTGCAACTTTCATCTCGTCTTCATCTCTACTTAAAAATGGAACGACGGTCACAGTCGCTGGATATGGCGTCAACAGCAACGTTTTAATTCCTGTGGACCCAACACAAACTCCCGACTTCAAAAAAATGTTGGATGATGGCCATGTCTTCTGCGAGGACGAAGGTGAAGCGTCGGGAAAGTGTTATCGAGAAGAGGTTAGCGGCGAAGGTCTTCTGAGAACCACGGAAATAGTTATTGAAGGCGCCTTCAATAGCACTGAGGTTATTTTAAATCAAACTAAAGGACAGGCTTCTTGCGAAGGTGACTCTGGCGGACCTGCTTATTTAAAAGTTAATGGCGAATACCAGTTGTGGGGAGTGACCAGCCGTGGAACCCGCGGGTGCAATGGTTACGTTTTATATACGGACGCCGTTGCCCAAGAAAAATGGCGCAACGAAAAAATCGCTGAAATCCTGAAATAGGATCGTATGAAAAAAAACCTTATCGCACTAATCAGCGTCACTTCAAGCCTATTTATATTATCTGGGTGCAAGACGACAGTCCAAGTTAACAATGGCGAAGTGCCTAGTGCGTACCTTGCACATGCAAAAAAAGCCGCTGGCATCTATCACGGCCAGTTCAACAAGGTGAGTGGTGATTTAGTTATCAACTTTTCTGGAAACCGACCAGTAGTAAATTTCAAAAGCAAAAATAGCACCGACATTCTAAATTCAGATTGCAAAAGCAAAATTGGACTCTTGCACGCCGTGGACGTAAATGGTGAGGGCGAAAATCTACGAATCACCTCAGCCATTTTTGATTTCGATCCCGGCCAGTGTGGCGACACAGTTGATGGAAGATTCCTTCGCCTTGATTTCAAGGAAAAAAATGGAACAATCAGCCTGAGGGCTTGGATTATAGCAGAGGCAGCGAACCCCGAGCTCTGTCCATCTTGGGAGGACTCTTCGTCGGGTTACGGCGGATTCACACTTACCTATCGTAGAGGCCATGGGTTTAGTCATACCTACTTGCCTCGCGGTGACTGTCGTTCTGCTAAAATGGACCAATATTTGAACGGCAGCTTCATTCGCTAAAACTACGTGCGAAATCCAAAGCCATCCTTAATTCGTCAACGAATTCACCATCGATTCGTCAAAACATCCGTGTATCTCTTCAAGAGAAATGTCACAACGGAGGCTGGCCATGAAAACATGTGTAGCAACTCTACTCGCTGCTCTTTCTTTCTCACTTGTATTTTCAGGATGTAAATCAACAGTCCCGATCAGCAATGGAGAAGTACCCGACCAGTACCTTGATCACGCAAAAAAAGCCACCGGGGTCTATCATGGTCAGTTCAATAACGTCAGTGGTGATTTAGTTATCAACTTTTCTGGAAACCGGCCGACTGTAACCTTTAAAAAGGGCAGTAGCCGAGACCTCTTAAATTCAGGTTGCAAAAGTAAAATTGGCTCTTTGCGTGAGGTCGATGTAAAAGGCGACAGCAGCAATCCTCGCATCACCTCTGCAGTTTTTGATTTTGACCCCGGACAATGTCGAAGCTATGTCGAAGGACGTAGTCTTCGCATTGATTTCAAAGAAAAAAATGGAATGATCCAATTAGATACGAGCGTCGTACAAAAATCGACAGAGGCCCTCTACTGCGATCCCTACCCTTGGTCTTACTATGGATACGGCGCGGGTTACGGATACGGCTGGTACGGATATGGATTTCGCCATGGATACCCCTATAATACCTACGACTACCCTTATGGAGGTTGTTACACCACGCGAGTTTACAATTATTTGTATGGTCGCTTTACCCGATAGGGTGATTCTGCACGGAGGCTTAATATGAAAAAACATCTGCTAGCGCTAGCTGCTTCTCTCTCAGCCCTGGTTATTTTTTCTGCTTGTAAAACATCGGTTCAGGTTACCAATGGCGAGGTGCCCAGCCAGTATCTTGAACATGCAAAAAAAGCGGAGGGCGTCTATCATGGCCAGTTCAACGGTGTTAGCGGCGATCTGATTGTTAGCTTCTCCGCCAATCGACCTGTGGTTAGATTCAGAAATAAAAACGGCAGTGATATCTTGAACTCTGGATGCAAAAGTAAAATCGGAAGCGCGCGCCAAGCAGAAGTTACAGGCGACAACGACAATTTCCGCATTAACTCTGCTGTTTTTGATTTTGATCCTGGGCAATGTCGTAAGAACATTGATGGCAGGTCCTTCCTCGTTGATTTCAAAGAAAAAAATGGAACAATTGTCTTAGATGTTAAAATTGCGCAAAAATCCACCCACCAGCAAAAATGCGGCTGGTGGGGCCGCCATTATTATGGGGATGGTGGCGCCTTCGATTATGAATATCGATATGGGTGGGACCGCGACTATCCCTACAACCAATACACCCACTACCGACGTAGTTGTCGCATTGAGCAAACTGACCTATATCTCTATGGACGATTTACAAAGTAAGATCTCGCTACGCCGCAACGGGACGTGTTAATGTGCAGAACAAACGGAGACTTAATTTCTACGTTCGTTCTGAAATTTAATTGAAATCATCAATATGTCGATCTATGACTGTTACGCAACCAACATTTGGAGGTCCTCTATGAAAGCGAACCTAGTTACCTTACTCACTCTCCTTTCTCTGTCCCTCATTTTGCCGAGCTGCAAATCCGGAGAAATAGTAAACGGAGAAGTTCCAAACCAGTACTTACCTGAGGCTAAAAAACTAGAGGGCGTCTACCACGGAAAATTTAATGGCGTTAATGGCGCTTTAACTATCAGCTTTGAAGGAAACCGCCCCGTAGTGACTTATAAAAACAAAAAAGGGACTGACCTCCTCAATAACAACTGTGACAGCGAAATCGGTCTCTTGCGTGAAGTAGAAGTCAAAAACAAAAATGGAAACATGCAAATTACTTCTGCTGTTTTCGATTTTAATCCGGGAGCTTGTTCCAAAGAAATTGCAGGGCGACATCTGCGCATCGCAATTAAAGAGTCCAACGGCAATCCTATTTTAACACTTGGAGTTGTCGAGACAGCGACAGGACGCCCCTACTGCGGTGTTCGTGGGCCAAACACAGTTTGTGAAATACACTATGACTACACCTACTTGTATGGGACTTTTGCTCGCTAAGAGATTAGCAAAAATATCAAGACTGGATTACAAATGAAACTGCACCTAATGACATTCCTTCCACTCCTACTCTTCTCAATTCTGTTATCTGGATGTAAGTCCATCGAGATCAGCAACGGTGAGGTACCAAATCAGTTCCTCGCCGCAGCAAAAAAAATGGAAGGTGTTTATCGCGGAAAGTTTAACGGTGTGAACGGCGACTTGATTGTCAGCTTTGAAGGGAATCGTCCGGTCGTAACTTACAAAAATAAAAATGGCCGCGATCTTCTTAATAACCATTGTGAAAGCGAAATTGGCCTCTTGCGCGAAATTCAAGTCAAAGACGAAGACAAAAATCCACGTATAGATTCTGCGATTTTTGATTTTAACCCTGGAGCATGCAGTTTACTCGTTGACGGCAGAAGTCTCCGTATTGACCTTAAAGAAAAAGATGGCGGACTCCGTTTGAATCTCAGCCTTCTTCAAATGGTTCGAGAGCGTTTTGATTGCGGAGTTCCCGGCCCCGGTTACCCGGGATATCCTGGCGGTCGCTATGGACCTGGCCCCGGAGGACGCTGCCAACCCCAATACGATTACTTCTATTTGTACGGAACATTCACCCGTTAAAATTTCCAGCTAATTTTTTCTTTCGGAAAAGAAATCCAGTCTTCGTTCTTCGGAAAATTCCGAGGACGAGACTCGGTTTGCCCCATATACTCAAGAAATGCCGTGAGCGCGCAAATAAAAGCCTCGAAAGCATGGCTATTCTCGACCATGAGGCGCCGGTCTTGGTCGTAAACGAAGGCGACATTGTGTTCACTCAACTCCTTAAGAATTCCGCGACGACTATCTTCTCCTGTTGCTGAATGCTTGTGTGAGCGCAATTGAGACTTTAAAACGTGTAAAGAGTTTCCGATGCGCCAAACTGAAAGCTTTGGATACACTTCAATGGTGGGAATTTCTAAACGACGCAAAATAAACGCGGCCCTTGCCAACATAGGGGCGACATTTGCACCCATAGCATTCGATATATGAAAAGGCTCCTCCAATTGAGTTGCCAAATGAAGCTCCACCGCACGCTGAGTATAGGGAGTAAACAACTTCTTGGGTTTCTTGCTTTCGTTCTTCGCTTTAACGTAGTCCCACATCCAACTGATATGAGGTTCGTCGCATCTCTCATAACCCGGGCACTTGGCAACACAACGCAAACAGTTCGGCAACTGCCACGGAGAATCCAAGGCGATGGTGTGAATCATGCCCTGATACTGCTCAAGAATTTCGTGAATCTTTAGATCTGCGGATATGACCTCATCAGATCTAATGCGCTCAAAGATTTTTGCAAGGAAGACCTTGTGATGCTTTGGGTAGTATTCGATCAAGGCAAGGCAGGCTTTATCGGCCTTTCCACCGCCAAGAGATAACCCGGCAAAACGAATAACGTCTCCTACATGAGAGGATTCACGGGGCGAGTGGCGAGTACCTGAAACCCGGCTTCTTGACATGCCTTTGCCACTCCTTCTCTCTTATCTTCAGGGGTCCATACGAGCACGCAACCGCCGCCGCCCGCTCCACAAATTTTAACAGCTTCGGCCCCATTCTGCAAAGAAAGCTGATTTAACTTTTGAATTTCAGGGCTGCTAAATGCAGGAGCCAAACGAACGCGTGCCTCAAATTCCTCTCGAAACAAAGCGGGCAACGAAGACCACTCGGACTGTTTAATCGCTTTTTCTGTTCGAACTGCAACATTCTTTATATCACGCAGGGCCGCCATAGTATTTGGATCTTTTCCGACGGCCCCCTTCATCACTTCGAAATTGTTCAATCCAGAGTGATGGGCTTTTCCAGTATAAACTAGCAAAAAATGCCGGGCTAAAGGAGAGTTCTCAGCTTCTAAAACTTCCTGGCTAATTCCGTGGCTGTCGTACTTAAGGATATTTATCCCCCCACTCACTGCCGGATAATAATCCTGAGTTCCCGTCGGTGTATTTAAAATTTCTGCCTCAATATTATGGGCAACACGAACAAGATGATGATTGTTTTTAAAGGTGCGTCCGCAGAATTGAGCGAAAGCCTTCATTAAAGAAATAGTGAGACTCGAGCTCCCGCCAAGACCGCCGCCCACTGGACTATCAGACTGGGTTGTCAGCTGGAATCCTCAATGGGGCCGCCAATACCTCAATTGAGCCTGCAAAAGAATCATGCGTGGATCAGAATCCCCCAATGCCTCCTCTAGATTTTTATAGTTTTTTACCAGTGCCAAATCTTTTGAGTCTAAAATAATTTTT
>JAMIQD010000222.1:0-1591 GCA_035914755.1 Pseudobdellovibrionaceae bacterium
AAGGTCCTTTTCCAATATTGACAAAGTTATTGAGAGCAAAAAATATAAAATCGCAGTGCTTAAAGGCTCTTCTTATGAGGCCTATGCCAAAGAGATTTTCCCCCACAAAGAAATCATCTACCTCGACAGCTATGATCAGCTTGTGGACTGCGACTCTCACGTTGCGCTCTTGTGGGAGGAGGTTGAAGCCTCGGCCTGGACGTTGACCCACAGAAAATTCCGCATTCTCTTTTACGAGCAGCCTCTTGGATTTGATACTCTCGCCTATGCGATCAAAAACAATAATGAACGGTTTTTGAACTATCTTAACCGCTGGCTGGAACTGAAGAAATCGGAAGGTTTCACAGAGAAGCAGCATGACTTATGGGTCAAGGGAAGGACCGAGATCGCGGCCATTCCTGAACCTCGCTGGTCTATCATCCGCAATGTCCTCAATTGGATAGACTAAAAGACCGCCCTACCTGCCCGAAATTATTCAGATATCGGGCAGGGGGAGGGGCACATTTATTTACTTTGTCTTATCGATGAAATCTTTGACGGCATTGGCATCGCGAAGCCCGACCAGCCGGCCGACTTCTTTGCCATTTTTATAGAGGATCAACGTAGGGATTGAGGTGACTTGAAACTCGGAAGCGATTTTTTGGGCCTTGTCGATGTCCAGCTTGCCGATGACGGCTTTGCCTTTGACATCTTTGGCCACTTTCTCCAGCACTGGGGTCATCATGCGGCAGGGACCGCACCAGTCGGCGTAAAAATCCACCAGGACAACGCCGTTTTTGATTTCTTTGTCAAAAGTCGCTTCTTCGAGCAATAAGATATCTTCATGGGTGGCCATAGGATCCTCCAAGGTTAGTTTCATCATAGCGGAATTTCCATTTTGGAGATAGATGCAAATCAATGTAAAAGATGGTTTTCTTCTCTGTTGTTAGGGGCCCGTCTGCATCGCTCAACTTATTCATGTTAAACTGTTTCGATACTGGCATGTCATCTCTAGAATCGAGGTGACTGTTCGACCCAAGAACCCAAAAACCGTTTCAGTCGATTTTCGATTTCGATCCAACCAGAGGAATTAAAAAATTAAGTTGCTCTTCACGCAAATGAAGAAGAGAAGTATAATCGCCGATGCATGAATGCGGTCATGGCGGAATTGGTAGACGCGCTAGATTCAGGTTCTAGTCGGGAAACCGGTGGATGTTCGAGTCATCTTGACCGCAATCTGCGCCACAAGTAACGTGGTGCCATGTTCAATCATTCTCGGATCGCTCTTCTCTGTAACGGGCCTCTTGACAATCCTGCCAAAATCAAAGAGAAAATTTCCTATTTCGACATCTTGATCGCTGTCGATGGGGGGATCAACCACTGTTATGCTTTAGGTCTTAAGCCTGAACTGATCGTCGGCGACTTTGATTCTGCCGACCCATTGCTGCTCAAGCATTTCTCCCATGTGCCGGAAAAGAGGTTTCCAAAGGACAAAGATAAAACCGATCTGGAAATTGCTCTGGAATTCGTTTTCCATGCGCATGTTGAGGAGATTGTGATTTTCGGGGGTATAGGGGACAGGACTGACCATACTTTGGGCAATCTCGTTCTT
>JAMIQD010000223.1:0-3511 GCA_035914755.1 Pseudobdellovibrionaceae bacterium
TCCATTTGATATTGATGGCATTGTAATAAAAGTAAACTCTCTGCGGCTCCAAGAAGATTTAGGCCTCGTCGCTCGCAGCCCCCGCTGGGCAACGGCTGCGAAATTCAAACCTCAACAAGCAGAAACCGTCGTTGAAGATATTGTCGTGCAAGTTGGTCGAACTGGCGCCCTCACTCCTGTCGCAATTATGGCTCCCGTGAGGGTCGGTGGCGTCACAATTACAAACGCGACACTACATAACCAAGAAGAAATAGATAGAAAAGGCCTCTGCATTGGCGACACCGTGGTCGTGCAAAGAGCCGGAGACGTGATTCCAGAAATTGTCCGCGTTGTTCTAGAAAAACGGCCCGCGTCCGCAAAGCCCTTTTTGATTCCCAATTATTGTCCTGCTTGCCGCTCGAAGGTTCACAAGCTTGAAGGGGAGGTCATCACTCGCTGTACAAATCCCCTGTGTGTCGCCATCCTTAAGGAGTCTCTAAAACACTTTGTGGGCCGAAGGGCGATGAACCTCGATAAGGTAGGGGATCGCCTTATCGAAGCGTTAGTTGATCAAAAGCTTGTGACAAAATTTAGTGATTTGTACCAATTAAAAAAGACAGACCTCTTGTCTCTCGATCGGCAGGGCGAAAAATCAGCTGAAAATGTATTAAATAGCATACAGGCGAGCAAAAAAACGACCCTCGCGCGCTTTATTTTCGCCCTCGGTATTCGCTTCGTTGGCGAGCAAACAGCGAAGCATCTCGCCGATCATTTCGGAACCGCAGAAAAGTTTTTAACGGCTACGGAAGAGTCTTTATTAGTGGTTCCAGAGATTGGCCCGAAGGTCGCTCGTGCTATTTTAGAGTGGCTTGCCAACCCTGAGCTGGCCAGCGAGGTGCGCGCGCTGATTTCACTTGGTGTTGAAATCGAGCCCCCCCAAAGAGCCTCCTCCGGCAAGCTCCTGGGCAAGAGCTTTCTGATCACAGGAAGCCTTGATGTTAAACGAGACGAGGCAAAAGAATTTATTGAAAAAAATGGCGGGAAGATTTTAGGATCTGTCTCATCAAAACTAAATTACTTGGTCGCAGGCACAGACCCCGGATCAAAGCTTGAGAAAGCAGAAGGCCTCGGTGTTGAGATTATTTCGTGGGATCAACTAAAGAAAATGACAAAAGGGCCCTGACTTGCTTCAGAACCCCCTAGATCACGCTCTAATGCGAGCGCGAAAAACGCAGAGGACTTTAATTATAAGTGATCAATAACGATGTCGCGAGCCATTACCGTCTTACGGCCATCCGCTTTCGCGCTATCAACACCTTTTAAACAAAGTTGTTCGATAGCTTTGCTCAAAACGTCGATCGTCTCAGCAGAAGTATTCATTCCGCCTTTTTCCTTGATCAATTTTTTTACTTTGCTAGTAACCACTAGTACTTCTGACATAGTCCTTAGCCTCCGTTTTCACTTTAAACCACTTAGAGGTTTGCATAGCCCCTGGTTAATGACAAATTTTATTTCTCATGCGGCGCATAACTCATGTGCTTTTTAGTTCTCTGTTGCTTGCGCTGGAGAAGTGCCGCGATTGCCCTTCTAAAAACTTAAAAAGCTCTGCTTGCCTCTCTCCGCTCTCTGTCGGAAATATCCAAACGTAAGTTTTTTGATCAATCGGCTTCGTACATTCAATATCTAAAAAGGCTGGCGACCAGCAGCCCGAGTTAAGGTGTTCGACGGCGCCGATCATTTCGTGTCGGACAGCATGGGTGTGTCCGTAAATGATTCGTTTAACCCGAGTTATAGCGCTTGCCATGGCCATAATCTTTTCGCTCGGTTCTTTGTAATTCGAAACCATCGAGGTAATGGACTTGCTATAAAATAAAAAAAATGGAAGCAAAGAAAACAACGGGATAAACGCCCAGAAAAATGACAAGTCATAAACCTGACGAATAAAAATAAAGAGCTCAAAGATCAAAAAGAAGGCGACGCCGATTAAAAACGCTCGATCTAGCCAAAGCTCACGCGCCAACAAAAAAGGGTTGCTCGCCGCTGGGGCAACAAAAAGCTCCTTAAGCTCTCTCACCATCCTCGGTTCAGCGTTTGCCTTTTTAGCAATAAACGCTACTCTTTCTTCGACCTTGAGAGGGTTGCGAATTGGCGCGGAGAGGCGATCTTTGAACGATTGCATTAGCGTCACTAGGGATCCAAAAAACCACGTTAGTAGTAAAAAGGGCTGTGCTCTCGCCATATATCTTAAAAAAATCGTCACATACTCTTTGATGCCCATAATATAATTGGAATCCACATGGGGGTTGAAAAATCCAAGGCCATTCATAATGTAACGACAGGCAAGGTTTCCAAATGGCAGCTTTAAAGAAATATAATTATAGCCCTGAACATAGGGATTAATGGGGTCTTCACATAAGCAATAAGGGTCATATTGATTGCCATGTTCAATGAGCGTATCCTCATTAGAAATATAAAACCACTCTACAAATCGCACCTGCTCGCGTGCAGCTTTGCTTAAGCTTAATGCCTTTAAAACTTCGTCCTGGGTCTCTGGGAAGTGCAGCTCCAAGTCGTGATTGCCCATTACAAAAATAACTCGGTGTCCGCGGTTAATAAACCCTGCGATGGCCGCTACAAAAACAGGGTGATCGTCTAAAATGACTTTTATTTTGAATCTGGATCTCTCTGCGCGAGGATAAAGACCCCTTTTTCGTTCAAGACGGTCCACCTTAAAAATCGGATCCCTTGGCAGGCGTAGTACACTATCAAAATCGAAAATATCCCCATTCAAAACAAGCTCAACTTTTTCCTCTTTGGCTTTGTTCTCTATTTCTTTTAGAAAGCTTGCGAACGTTTCGTCGAAAAAAAACTGTTTCGTTTTAAATTTTTTCCACAATGGATATTTCGGATTTTCGGGCTCGGCCTCGCACAGATGTAGATCACTCACAACCGCGGTGTATTTTGCGCTTTTAAAACTTGGCGAAACGAACGCTTCCAATTCTCACTCCAAAGATATTTTTTAATTTTGAACTAAGAATCTCTGCTTTGCAAAGGCGCTTTTTTGAGCGACTATGGCCCTTATGATTCAAACACCAGTCGCGATTGTAGGAATGGGCAAAAGCGGGGAGGCCGCAGAGCGGCTGCTCCTCTTGCAGGGCTTTAAAAAAGAAGATGTGCTCACTTTTGATCAAAAGGCCCCAGCACAGTTTTCAGACCCTAAAGTCCTGATCGAAAAAGGGCGGCCTCAAACCTTAGTCGTGTCCCCGGGGGTCCCGCTCAAGCTTCCGTGGATCCAAGAGGCTTTGCGCAACGGAGTCCACGTCACTAGTGAAATCAATTTAGCCTGTGAATACTTGACCGACGAACGAATTATCGGGGTCACGGGCTCGCTTGGCAAAAGCACCACCGTGTCCTTGCTTGGCGCGGGCCTTCTTGCCTTTGACAAAGCTGGCTTTGTCGGCGGCAACTTGGGCACACCTTTGTGCGAATACGCCTATGAACTTGCCACGGGAAAAAGAAAAAAAGCCTCATG
>JAMIQD010000224.1:0-1853 GCA_035914755.1 Pseudobdellovibrionaceae bacterium
GCTTCAATAGCCGCTTTTTCGCTTGAGAATACCGCAGTTAAAGATGCAATTTCGTTGGTTTTAAACTTTGGATATTTTTGGGTAGTTTTTTGCAGTTCTTGTAACGCATATTTGTAACCAACCAACTTCATTCCAATTGAGCGATTTTGACCATCCTCGGTAAATTTTATAGCAGTTTGCAGAGATTCTTCCGCTTCTGATAAAGATTTTACATTTTGCCGGGGAGGCACATTATTCGAAAGTTTCGTTTTTGTCTGGGGAGCGCCCGGGATAACATAAACACCAATTAAAATCGAAAATGAAATCAATAAAACAAGAAACAATCCAGACGGGTTGTCTGATTTGCCGCTCTCATTTTTTTGCAGCTCATGTTTTTCAAAATTGCCATCTGAGAAAATAGTGCCAACATCTATAACCTCAGAAGCAGAAGGCACCATCGGCCTGCCACAATTAATACAGACTTCAGCCTGGTCAGAAATGTCTTTTTGACAATCCGGGCACTTTACTAAGGCCAAAATAAGCTCCCCTCTTAAGAACTACACTCTACGCCTTTGCAGGCTTACTACAACGCCGACGATTTTCATATCAGAGCCAGGCTTGAAAACCTTTGTCTGAAAGGCTTTGTTTTCCGGAACCAGCAGGATTGTTTCCCCGTCTCGCTGGAACTCTTTTAAAGTCACTTCGCCTTCCCCGTTTACTCTGGTGACTACAACCTGGCCATTGTAAGGCTCAAGGTTGGGAGCCACCACAACCACATCTCCACTCAACACTCTTGGGTGCATCGATTCACCCTCAACCCTCAACGCAAAATAGCCAGGTCTGGCATCTTCTGGCGGCACGATAATTTCCCCCTCGTATTCTTCTATAGCTTCAAGTGCGACTCCTGCGGGAACTTTGCCTATAACTTTTAGTGTGATCCATTTGCTCAGGTCTGTAAATTCTGGTTGCTCGGTGCCCAGCAGTTCAGAAGGTAAAACTTTTAAAACCACGGCCAGTTTATGAATCATTTCAATACTTGGTTCAGTTTTGCCAAGCTTCCAGTCCGAAATGCTACTCCGTTGAACGCCCAAACGACGAGCTATTTCGGCTTGCGAAATTTTTTCTAAATTTTTTTTACCGCTTAAAATGCGGCTTAATCTTTCATTAAATTTCATAAAACCTCAATTGTAGTGAATTTTCGTGCAAGTTGACTTTTGTAATTAAATCCCCTACAATCATATTCGTCAGGAGTTAAGAAAAACCGAAGGCCAATCCCTCAGATTTTTTAACTCCACCAGGAGAACGCAATGAGCGAAAATAATCTCGATAAAGCCAAGGCAGCAGAAGCCCACATTCTCGATCTTATACTCAAAACTGAGAATTCAGGAGAATTGTGCGAACTTAGCTGTGCGCTATTCAAGATCAGAACTCTCTTTCGCCTTTCGAGCCCCGATCGACCAGATTGACCAGAGTCTGCTCGATTTCGCTCAGTCTGGCAGGGATATCATCCACTCTATCGGCCAGAACGCAGAAGGCACAGGTCTTTTTTAACTCATGATACCAAGCACAATTCGATTGGCAATCATTTTGAGTCAAAGGGCAGTTTTTGGCCATAAGAATCTCCTGAAATGTTGTAAAAGGTAGCCCCGCCGTCCGCCAAGATAGTCGGGACTACCCAGAACACAGCCCTGATCTTTCGACCAGGGACGCAACGCCGATCGTGCGACCGGTGTTGCAAATAAAATAGCACATGGCGGTTTAATTTTAAACCGTTTTGTGGGGAAGCCTCCAGGCAATGAGTCGCACCATTGCCCCGGGGGCTTTCTCTTTTACAGGAGGGTTTTAAAGTGCCGACTCCCAAAGAGATCAACTGG
>JAMIQD010000225.1:0-4883 GCA_035914755.1 Pseudobdellovibrionaceae bacterium
CCTTGGCTAAGCCGGACTACAAGGCTTCTGAGATTGCAAAACTAAAAAAGAAGATTGTCGGTCTTGACGAAAAGCGTTTGGCTTTGATGTTCAAAGCCCTTGATGACGTGCAATCTATCATTGGCAAAGGCCCAGGTCGTGAAGAGCTTTTCAAACGCTTGGAGCGCTATGAAATGCCTGGTCACATGATGTCTTCTGAGCGCTAGTTCAGATTTAATAGGTTTAATAGGCAGGACTGGTTGATCTGTTGACCAGTCTCTCGCCAAGGGGATTTGAGCACTTTGTCTCGTGTGATCCAAGCAAGCTTAAGCTTGCTTACGTTGCTGAGATCACAAAATCTATTTTCTAGGTAGCAGCTAACATGAGATTCAACACTTATCTCTGTTAAGTTTTCACACAGCTGAGGTCCCAGCTGCTCGCGCAGGCGATCCTGCAAACAGAACCGAATTCCAGGAAAAAACTCCCGAATTTCTTCATTCATATGTGGTTCCATTTTTAAGTACTTTTCACACAGTTCAGCTGCTTCATTTAAATAATTGGATTGCGGGCAAGAGAGTTGTGCTTGCAAGTCTCGGTAGAACTGACATGAGGTTGTCGAGGGCTCGAAAGGCTGGGCATTCGCTACTTTTAAATGCAGGATAGCTAGAAGCGCAAAAATGATGTTCTTAGATAGGCTCGCTAAAGTCATTGCTCAATATCCTCCATGTTGAGCAATTTAGCCTGCGATATTAAACAGTTCCAGCATTCCAACGGGGCCTGAAAAGAAGACAAGGACTGCATACTTGTTGGACAGGTTTTTGTCGGCGATGGGACAATATATCTCATTTTCGTCATAGGGCAGTGAGAGCTTGCAGTTTTAATTTCAACAAAGTACGTGTTCCCTGAGCACATCGCTACGATGGTTCGAACCTACATAGAAGGAGAGTTGATGGTATGGGATTAATTAGAGTTAAAAATAGTAAAATTTTAGGTGGAGTGGCCCTCGCTCTGGCAATGTTGTTTGTAGCACCAGTGGCCTCTGCTGACGAGACTCAGGCGCGGGATCTTTTTAAAGCAATGTCAGACTATCTTGGTAAGCAAAAAAAGATTTCTTTTAACCTTGATACTAGCCTGGATGTTGTGACTCGTGATCAGCAAAAGTTATCGATTGCTAGCTCAGGGGCTGTGACGCTAACTCGGCCGAACAAGATTCATGTGACTCGTAAGGGTGGTTTCGCAGATACAGAGTTGTTTTTTGATGGAAAAACTCTTTCTGTTTTACGCAAGGATCAAAACCTCTATGCAAAATCTGAGATTCCTGGGTCTATCGATAATTTAGTCGAGGTCCTACGTAATAAATTACAGCGTCCACTTCCTGCAGCAGATTTGCTCGCGGCCAGTGTTTTTGACGAGATGATGCCCCTTGTGACTGACGTCAAGGACCTCGGGAGCGGCGTGATTCGTGGTATCGAGTGTGACCACTTGGCTTTCCGCTCTGATGATGTCGATTGGCAAATTTGGATTACTCAAGGCTCTCGTCCTCGCCCAATGCGTTTTACTATTACGAGTTCAAAGGTTGCGGGTTCGCCCCAATATCAAGTTGATGTTATGAATTTCAAAGCAAATGCAAATGTCCCTGATTTTGATTTCAACTTTGTAGCTCCTGTTGGATCAAAACAAGTTGAGCCAGAGCAATTGGGTAATTTTGACGAGCTTCCAGAAATTTACAAACCATAATTAATATTGATAGGTGTTATATGAAAAATTTAAAAAAACTGAGTGTTTATAGTTTCGTTTTTGTTGCGGGCTTGATGAGCGTTTTGCCTGAGGCTCAGGCAAGAGTTGGCAGGCCATTAACTCCGGTGAGCGTAGCAGGTGTGGCTCGTCGCACAGTCCGTCGCTGTGCGGTTGGAGTTTATTACTGCAAAAACAAGATCGAAGTACCATCCAAGCTATTGGCTCAACGTAAAGGCTAAAACAAAAAGGTCAAGGGCTTGTGGCCCTTGACCTTTTTTCTTTTCTATTCCTGGATAGTCTGTGAGATTATGACAAGTGAATGGGGGAGACATGAACGATTTATCTTTTAAAAAAGAAGTTCTCGGCACTGTGGACCAGGTTTGCGAGAAAGTTGCGGCAGCGATTCAGCCGATTGGTTTTGGGATATTGACCCGTATTGATTTCGATCAAAAAATAAAAGAAAAATTAAACGAGACGATAAGTCGCACGGTGATTCTCGGGTCCTGCAATCCGAAGTTAGCGCTTGAGGCCTTTAGGCAATCTACAGATGTGGCGCTTCTTATTCCATGCAATATTGTGGTGCGCGAACTGACTAAAGACAAAGTTATTGTCGAAGCCATGCGGCCAACAAAAATGTTGAATTTTTTAAAGGATGTGTCCGGAGGCGCTTTTATGGAGAATGTCGAAAAAGACCTTGAGAGAGTTATTCTGTCTCTATGAAGAAATGGCTTAACTGGGGCTTTAATTTCGTTTTCGCTGTTATTTTGGTTGTAGCAATTTACAAAAAGGCTCCAGAGTTTTATAGACATTTTAAATTGGAGGGCGAGGCTACTAATTCTTTTCGGGTTGCCACCTTGAGCGGCGATGAATTTGACTCAGAAAAGATGCAGGAACCTTTTATCCTGGTTTTTTGGGCGACATGGTGTGGCCCCTGCGGAGTAGAGCTTTCACGGCTAAATCGGATGATTTTAAATAATGAAGTCAAACCCGAAGCTATTTTGGCCATTGCTGTGCGAGAAGAAATGAGTTTAGTCGCGGAAGTTGCGCGAGAGAAAGACTATCGATTTAAAATTGGAATCGACTCTACTGGAAAAATTGCAGATTCGTTTCATGTTCAGGGAACTCCAACAATAGTATTTATTGGCAAAGATAAAACCGTGAAGTGGATTACAACCGGGATTAGTCCCTCGTTAGAATACAGAGTAAAAAGACATCTAGACTGAATCTTGACTTCAATGTTCGATGTAGTGTTCAATCTAAAAATGAAAAATCTAGTTGTGCGGCTTCAAGCAGTAGTGTTCGTTTTACTGTTGGCCTGTTCTTCAAATGAAAAAGCGGTAAACGACCCGCCAACGCTTCCCATTCTGCCCATGGCGCCCATGGGGTCAAATCAAACTGTTCAGGATGCCATTGGGCAGGCGCCAACTTTTGCGCTGGAAGGCAAAGTGCTTTTGCAGAATGGTGTTCCTGCACCGCTAAACAATGTACAAGTGGGCCTTTATAAAAGGCAAAAAGACAAATGGAACGAAGTTGCGAGAATCAGTACTGAGTCCGGCGGCTCGTTTGGATTTTCTCGAAAGCTTTCGTCTGGGACCTATGAAATCCGCGTGCTAGACAGTAAATATCGCGGGTCTCTGACTGTGAGTCTTGACAAGGAGCCGCTTCGAGAGCTGGTCCTTTATGCGACGGCGATAGGGCCGGGGAAATAGAGTTCTCAATTCGACCTTAGAAGTTGTCTTTATCTCTTTGTTCGAGGTAAGACTAAACTGTGAAGAGCATACCTTGGCACAGCCTTTCAGTTGATTCTACGATTGAAAAACTCAAAACAAATCTTTCAGTCGGATTGACTGCGGAAGATGCAAAAATGCGTCTTCTTCGTGACGGTGGAAATATTCTATCGGCGGCTAAACGCCGAAGTCCGCTTCGGATGCTTTCAGATCAATTTACTGATTTTATGGTTTTGGTTCTGATCGGAGCGGCTATCCTAGCGGGATTTTTAGGAGAACCTAAAGATACAATCGCTATTGCAGTGATTGTTATTTTGAATGCCATTCTTGGATTTGCTCAAGAGTACCGTGCAGAGCGCGCTATGCACGCATTGAAATCGCTGGCAACATTTCATGCAAAAGTGATCCGCTCTGGAAAATCAGAAATTATTTCTACTGAGGAACTTGTTTGCGGTGATGTTGTATTTTTGGAAGCAGGCAGCGTAATTCCTGCTGATGTACGGTTGATCGAAGCCATTCAACTTAAAATTGAAGAAGCAGCGCTGACTGGAGAATCACTTCCAATTGACAAACTTACCCATATTATTTCAGGCGATGAGATCTTCATCGGCGATCGGCGCAACATGGCGTACAAGGGAACATTGGTTACTTATGGGCGCGGACTTGGTGTGGTGATTGCTACCGGTATGAATACGGAACTTGGGCGTATTGCTACTCTTTTAAATTCCGAAAAAGACTCAAAGACACCACTTCAAAAAAGATTAGCTCGTTTTGGCAAAAGAATCGCACTGGCAGTGATTGTTTTGTGCGCAGTTATTTTTATTGTTGGAGTTCTTCGAGGCGAAAAACCTCTACTCATGTTTATGACAGCGTTAAGTCTTGCAGTCGCAGCCATCCCCGAAGCGTTACCCGCTGTTGTTACTGTATTGCTTGCATTCGGAGCAAGAAGAATGGTTAAGCAAAATGCTTTGATTAGGTATCTTCCTGCAGTAGAAACACTTGGTTCCGTGACCTATATTTGTTCTGACAAAACTGGTACACTCACTCAAAATCAGATGCGAGTGGACAGCTATGCCTTAAATCTGACGCCTCACCACCAAGAGTATAAAATATTTTTTCAGGCAATGGCTCTCAGTAATGATGCATCCGTTGGAGTGAATGGAAAAATTTTAGGTGATCCCACCGAAACGGCTCTTTATGAAGCAGCAAAGTTTGCTGGATTCGATAAACACGAAGTTGAAAAATATTTAACCAGGATTGCTGAAATTCCGTTCTCCTCTGAACGTGGAAAAATGACTACACTTCATCGTGACGTGAGCGAAGAAAATGGTAGAGCATTAGCTTTCATGAAGGGAGCTCCCGAACGAGTTCTTTCGCGATGCACTCAAGAATGGCGAAATGGAAAGCTGGTGCCCCTTGATCATGAAACGACTCTCAATT
>JAMIQD010000226.1:0-4126 GCA_035914755.1 Pseudobdellovibrionaceae bacterium
GTGCAGGCTGGAGACAGCGGCGCTCCGCTATTTGTTAGAATCGGCACTCAATGGCAACAGGTTGGGGTCACCAAAGGAAGAGCAGAAACTTGGTTTTCAAATTGGGATGTCTTTGGAATCTTGGACCAGAAAATTTGCGACATCGCCGCCCAGACTGCGGATCCGGAAACTACAAAGCTTCTTTGCCAGTAAGAGTATCCCCGACAGAGGTCCGATTGCGAGGCCTCTCTGGGTAGTTGAGTTGCTCTTGAGTTGCTACTCGAATAGCCTTAAATGGAATGTTGTTAGTCGTAAGATTAAATCTCATAAGGCTTTCTATTTTTGCCCTGTTCTTGGGGGGCTGTTCGAACGATTGGCAGGCAACGGGCGGCACGTCAGACGATTCCGGGCAAGGCTCGTGGGGCCACGAATCAGCTTCGGGTCAGATCAATGGACAACCATGGGACTTCAAGGGCGGCAGTGGCCACCTTGTGCGAAAAGGATCTCAAGAGTATCTGATAATCCGACTATGGAGTGAGCGGCCTGGAGACCCCTGTAATGAGCGGCAGGGCTCGCCCCTGCAGGTTCGGATCAGTACGCCAAACCAACGAAATCACTGGACCATTACACCCCAAGATCCTTTTAATGCCACGCACGCGGTTTTTTTTAGTGATCGAGACTTCAGGCCTTCTCCGCTCGACAATTTGAAGTCTGATGAGGGCGAAATTGTTTTGGATGAAATTACTAAGGTCGCAGTTTCGGGTCGATTTAGGAGCTCCTTTAAGCACGCACGGGTGGGTAAAACGGAAGTCCAAGGGGCTTTTTCGGTTCCACTTTGTGGTAGCCAGCGTCGCTTTGAATACGACAAATTTAGTCCATAAAAAGCCCATATTTGCTCGAAGCGACCTTTAAATCGAACATATTCGAGAAAAGCGCTCCATATTGAGGCACGGGGTTTGAAAGAACACCCACAGAACTTGTACGTATTTTTGGAGGCCTTCTCATGCAGCTTGGAAAATGCTTGCCGCTAGTGGCATTTTGGATGGTCGTGGCGCTCTCAGTTAACTGCCATGCCATCGATATTCAGAAAATTAAGAGTTACCGTGAATGGAAAAGCCAAAAAGTACAAGAGGCAATTGGCCGCGTCGTCGTCACAAAAACTCAAATCCAAGTTGCAAAGACCAAAGACCCCAACCTTGCTTTTAGCAAAGGAAATCTGGAGGCCAAGTCGGGAGTCGACTTTGAAGCCCTCGCGGAGCAGTTGCAACAAGATCAGACTAACCTAGAAATGGCTAAAGACCTCTCTGTGACGGATTACTTTGTTGGCTATCTGACCAAGCTACAAGATAAGAAGGCCGCCTTTAACGAAGTAGCCGGAAAACTAACAGCCGCAGAGGTCGCGGAGTTGATGTCAGCGTATGCCACGAGTGTCTTTGGCGCTCATACGTCAGAAATCCCCGCAAGCGCGACAAGCCTCGCAACCGACCGCGTTCGGTAAATATTTAAAAACACTAAAATAGTGCGCGGCGCCATGGCAAAATATAAGCATAAGCCTTGACATATTTCTTGGGCGATTCATATTAGCCTCGACTAAATAGACAATCTATTTTTCGGAGGTAATTTTTATGGCAAAAGAGATTGGCGTACGCCCTCTTCACGATCGAATTTTGGTTCGCCGCATGGCAGAAGAAGAAAAAACTGCGGGTGGTCTTTTCATTCCAGACACAGCAAAAGAAAAGCCTCAAAAAGGCGAAATCGTAGCTACAGGCAAAGGTCGCGTGACTGAAGAAGGAAAAGTTCTTCCTTTAGAAGTTAAGGCTGGCGACAAAGTTCTCTTCAGCAAATACGCAGGCACTGAGTTAAAGTTGGATGGTCACGAGTATTTGATGATGAAAGAGGACGATATCCTCGGTATTTTTCACTAAGTTTTATTTAAAGAATATATTTTAAGGAGAATTTGAAATGAGTAAAGAATTACGTTTTTCTGAAGACGCCCGCGCACTCATCTTGAAAGGTGTGAATACACTTGCAAATGCAGTGAGAGTGACCCTTGGACCTAAGGGCCGCAATGTAGTAATCGAAAAGTCTTTTGGCGCCCCTCTTATCACTAAAGACGGCGTAACTGTTGCAAAAGAAATCGAGCTAGAAAATAAATTCGAAAACATGGGCGCTCAGATGGTTAAAGAAGTTGCTTCTAAGACCAATGAAGAAGCTGGCGATGGAACAACAACGGCGACTGTTTTGGCACAAGCGATTTATCGCGAAGGAGCTAAAATCGTTTCTGCAGGTCACAATCCAATGGCAGTTAAACGCGGCATCGATAAGGCCGTTGCTTCTATCATTGAAGACTTGAAGACAATGTCTAAAACAGTTAAAGGCTCAAATGAAATTGCCCAGGTTGGAGCTATCTCTGCTAACAACGACAAAGAAATCGGTCAAATGTTGGCAGATGCTATGGATAAAGTCGGCAAAGAAGGCGTTATCACAATCGAAGAGTCTAAGACTGCAAAAACCGAAGTGACTGTTGTTGAGGGTATGCAATTTGACCGCGGTTACCTTTCTCCGTACTTCGTAACAAACGCAGAAAGAATGGAAGCTGTTCTTGAGAACGCTCTTGTGCTTGTTTACGACAAGAAGATTGCTTCAATGAAGGACATGATCAGCATTCTTGAAGGCGTTGCAAAACAGGGCCGTCAATTGTTGATTATTGCTGAAGATGTAGAAGGCGAAGCTTTAGCAACTTTGGTAGTTAATAAGTTGCGAGGAACTCTGCAAGTAGTTGCAGTTAAGGCTCCGGGCTTTGGCGATCGTCGCAAAGCAATGCTTGAAGATATTGCGACTCTTACTGGCGCGAAAATGATTTCTGAAGATCTTGGAATGAAGCTTGAGCAAGCGACCGCTGCAGATCTAGGCATGGCGAAGCGTATCGTGGTTGATAAAGACAATACGACTATCATCGATGGTAACGGCAAAAAAGCAGACATCACAGCGCGCGTAAATCAAATTAAAGCACAAGTCGAAGAAACAACTTCAGACTACGACAAAGAAAAACTGAAAGAGCGCTTGGCTAAATTGGCTGGCGGCGTTGCGGTTATTCACGTTGGTGCCCCTTCCGAAGTAGAGATGAAAGAGAAAAAACATCGCGTAGAAGATGCTCTTAATGCAACTCGCGCAGCGGTTGAAGAAGGTATCGTTGCCGGAGGCGGAACGGCTCTTTTGAGAGCGGCTGCTAAAATTGAAAAATCTAAATTCTCTGAAGAAGAGCAATTTGGGGTAATGATTATCAAACGTGCTTGTGAAGAGCCAATTCGTCAAATCGCGGCAAACGCGGGTCTTGATGGCGCGATCGTTTTAGATCGTATTCTTCAAAACAAATCGAATTCTTATGGTTTCAATGCCTACACGGACGAATACACAGATTTGATCAAAGACGGTGTTATCGATCCAGTGAAAGTAGTTCGCTCAGCTCTTGTGAATGCGGCTTCTGTTGCTTCTTTGATGCTAACTACTGAAACCATGATCGCAGAGGCTCCTAAGAAAGAATCTGCTTCTGCTGGTGGCGCTCCAGGAATGGGCGGCATGGGCGGCATGGGCGATATGATGTAATAATCCCTCCCTTAGTTTCGTCTCATCGAAACGAACAAAGGACCCGAGGCCAAAAGCCTCGGGTTTTTTGTTAGAAGAGGTACTCAACTCCGCCCATTAGGCTGGTCATTTTTTGAGTGGTGTTTGTGGCGTGTGCGCTAGCTCCAGAGAAGTCTGTGGAGTAGTACTCAAAATTAATTTCCCCGCGTATTTTAAATCGACTGCGCAAACTGTAAATTCCAAAGAAACCAAATTGATTTATTGTGCTTTTGGCTGAAGAACTTGTGCTTGGGGATTCGCTCATTCCGGGGCTCAAAAACATATTAAACTGTGCTCCCAAGTCCATAGGGATCTCTGCTGACAGTGGAAACTGTCCAGCAAGTCCAATCACCAGACCGCCATAGTCCATGTTTGTAAAGGTAGAAGGAGTGCTTTGATCGCAATGGGAATTGTAAGTCTCATATCCCGCACTTAGCTGAATTTTTGGACCGAAGAAGTCCTCACTCATGAGAAAATTGTAAGCCCCAAGTACCCGGTACGAAGCGAGTGATATATTTAGTGT
>JAMIQD010000227.1:0-1766 GCA_035914755.1 Pseudobdellovibrionaceae bacterium
ATTGAATCCAAAGAGGGCACTGGCTTTAGCTTTAGCTGCGTTGCCTGTCACTCGGCAAATCTCTTTGGCAAAACTGTTCTCGGAATGACCAATCGATTTCCGCGCGCTAATGAGTTTTTTCTAAAAGCCAAGTCCGTGGCTCCGAACTTGTCACCGACTTTGTTTCAACTATACACCCATGCCACCGATGGCGAAACTGCGATGTTATCGCGCTTTAAAGAAAATATGAGGTCGGTCGGAGTCAAAAAACCTCTCGCGCTCGGTCTCGACACCTCTTTGGCACAAGTAAGCCTGTCCCTCAACCATCGAAATCGTGATCCCTACGCCACCTACAGCTCTCATTACGCCTACTCGCCGCGGCCCGATCCAATATTAGATGACTGGCCGGCGGACTCAAAACCCGCAGTTTGGTGGAACTTAAAATACAAAAATCGCTGGCTCTCTGATGGCTCCGTCCTGAGCGGAAATCCAATCTTTACCAATATCATTTGGAACGAAATCGGGCGTGGAGCCGACCTTTACGAACTTGAAAAATGGCTCGCAGAAAATGCCACAAAAGTCCAAGAGCTGACAACCGCCGTGTTTTCTTCAGAAGCTCCTCGTATCACAGACTTCATTCCGGCCGAAAAAATTGAACTCTCACGCGCGATTGAAGGCGAAATTATTTTTAACAAAACCTGCTCTCGTTGTCACGGCACCTACGAAAAGGCTTGGAGCCTTCCAAATGCCGATCAACTTTCGCCAAGCGAAAAACTAAAAACCACGCAAGTTCTTTATCGCAGCACCACACCGGTGATTGATGTCAAAACAGACCCCTTTCGTCGCCTGGGCATGAGGTCTTTAGAACAACTCAACGATCTCGCAATCATGCAGAAAAATGGCATTCAAATTCGAGAACAAAAGGGCTATGTTGCTCCTCCCCTTGTGGGAATTTGGGCCCGTTGGCCCTACCTGCACAACAACTCAGTCCCAAATCTTTGCGCTCTGCTCACTAAAAAAGAATTGCGCCCTAGATCCTACTACTCTGGCGAGGCAAATAATCCGCAACATGATTTTGATATGGAATGCAATGGCTACCCTTTGGGGGCGAAGACGCCTCAAAGCTGGAAAACAAAACTTCATTACTATGACACCCAAAGGCTCGGCATGAGTAACCAAGGACATGACGAAGGAATTTTTCTTAAAAACGGAAAAGAGCTTCTCAGCCCACTACAAAAGAAAAATTTAATTTTGTTTCTGCAAACTCTATAAAAAAGAACCCCTGCAAAAACAGGGGTTCTTTTTTGACTCTTAGGCTTTGCTAGAGCAAAGAGCTCAAATAATCGCTCAGTTCATCTTGATTTGCTACTCCATGAAAGATGATATCAACCCGTCGATTTTGCTGTAAATCTTCTGGCAAGAGGGATTGATAGAGAGGCTCACTAGCCCCTTTCCAGCTCAATACGACTTTGCTGTTATCAAGCCCGCCTTGGCGAAGCAAACCTCCGACAAAAAGCGCACGGGCCTCGGATATTTTCATATTAACCGCATCAGTCCCCGTCTGATCGGCAAATCCGACCACTTCGATGCTTTTGTAAAGGTCTGGTCGTTGGGCTATCGCAGCTCCTATCATTTCTACAAACTCACGATTGCGAGCATTCAACATGGCGCTGCCGGTCTTAAATTGCAATCGCCGCTCATCACGAATCGTCAATGTTCGAGCATCGGCATCCGTCTCTATCACCCGACGAGACTCATCACCGCCATAAACCATGTCTGGCGTCTCC
>JAMIQD010000228.1:0-3011 GCA_035914755.1 Pseudobdellovibrionaceae bacterium
CCGCCGAAGAAAATACTGAAGAAAAATATAAACTCGAAAACCGCGCCGCACTCAAACGTATTGCTGTCGCTGGGTTTTGTGCTGGCAACATGATGCTTTTTGTGATTCCAGTTTACGCCGGGCTCTCAGGCCCCCTCGGAGAGCTCTTCAACCGGATCAGTTTCGCTCTATTTTTGCCAATTTTATTTTACAGTGCCGTCCCCTTTTATAAAGGCTCACTCGCCTCGTTAAAGTACAAGTCCATTAGCATTGATCTACCCATCGTTATCGCTCTGTTATCAAGCTTCGTTTTTTCAGTGGTCAATCTGATCCGAAAAGACGGGTCCATCTATTTTGACAGCACCGCGAGCTTTTTATTTTTGATTTTATCCGCTCGATATCTTTTAAAACGAGTTCAACAAAACTACCTGTCAACTTCAGTTCTTAAAAATAATTTTAAAAACGAACGCTACTCTCGTTTTACAAGAGAAAACTCTGTCGAAGTTGTTCCGTTCTCTGCCTTGCGCGTTGGCGACACTGTTTTAATCAAAACAAATCAGATTCTGCCAATGGATAGTCATTTAGTTTCAGAACAAGCGCTTTTGGATATGTCTCTCCTAAATGGGGAATCCTTGCCGAAGGCATTTACAAAAGGTCTGGGGCTTTTAGGCGGGACTAAAGTTCTTGAAAAGGATATCACTGTACAAATCGCATCTTCTTTCGAAGACAGCAAAATTGGACAACTCTTTAAAAAACTCGAGACAAGCTCTAGGGTCAAAAATGATTTTATAAATCTCACCGATTCTCTGGCGCAAAAGTTGATCTTAGTTGTCTTCTCTCTGGCGCTGATTTTCTTTGTCATATATTCAACCATTGACGTCTCAGAAGCCTTTAATAGATCCTTGGCGCTGATTGTACTAGCCTGCCCCTGCGCCCTTGCCTTTGGTTCTCCGCTCACCTACGGCTTTGCTTTAAAAAAGGCTCTCCAAAAAGGAATTCTCATTAAAAATGCGGCGATTTTTGAAAGCGTTCTGAAAATAAAAAATATTTTCTTTGATAAAACCGGGACGTTGACAGAAGGGCACCTACGACTGACTCATTCCGAACCTGAAGTTATCTCACCTGAAGTTCGTCAAGTTATTCTCAGTCTCGAAAATCAATCCTACCACCCTATAGCCTTCGCCCTTCGTAAAGAATGGGGCCAATCAACCACACTCTTGCCAACCGAAAATCCTTGCGAAATTCTTGGTTATGGAGTTCAAGGCAAGATCGGCGGGCATTTTTACGAACTTCGTTCCCTATCTGAAAGCACACACGACTCAGAACTCGCAATTGAGCTTTCAAAAAATGGAACACCCCTCTGCCGACTTTACTTCTCAGATGCGATCAGGGAAGAGTCGCCTGCAGTGGTCCACACTCTTCAAAATTCTGGAATGAAATGCTTTATCTTATCCGGGGACACTAAAGCGCGAACCATTGCTGCGGGCCTTGCGTGTAACATAGACCGCGAGAATACTTACGCGAGTCTTTTTCCTGAGGACAAAAAAAGCATTCTCGAAAAACACCCGAACAGTTGTATGCTCGGCGATGGGGCCAATGACTCACTTTCTTTACAACATGCGGACGTCGGAATTGCAGTGAAAGGCAGTGTCGATCTCAGCCTTTCTCACTCAGACGTTTACTTTACTCGCGGGGGGCTGACTCCTCTTCTTGATTTGATTCACATTGCCCAAAAAACTCGCATTGTTTTGGTTAGAAATTTAAGCATCTCTCTTGTTTACAATACACTCGGCGGAGTTCTCGCTCTGAGCGGTTTTGTTAGTCCTCTTCTCGCGGCAATTCTCATGCCGATCAGCTCCGCCGTTATTATTCTGTCTTGCCTATGGGGGTTTCGATGAATATTTTGATTCTCATGATCCCTATGGCTTTCGCCCTTGGCTTGGGCTTTGTTGCAGCATTTATGTGGGCCGCCTCGAAAGGTCAATTTGATGACCTTGAAACGCCGGCACACCGAATTTTAGAAGATAACAACGAAAGGAATTCTCTGTGAATACACAACATTCTCTCATCGAGAAAATTTACTACGATGATGACATCGTCAAAAAGTTTTTGCTGGCCACCCTAATTTGGGCGGGCGCAGCCTTTCTCTTCGGCCTGGTGGTTGCTTTGCAATTGGCCTATTGGCCAATCAACGGCAACCTTGAATGGATCACTTTTGGTCGCCTCCGTCCCTTGCATACGAATGCGGCGATCTTTGCCTTTGGCGGCAATGCGATTTTTGCCGGAATTTACTACTCATCACAGCGCTTGCTTAAGACTCGGATGTTTTCAGACCTTCTCTCCAAGGTACATTTTTGGGGCTGGCAGCTGATTATCGTCGCAGCAGCCATCACCCTACCGCTTGGTTACACTCAGTCCAAAGAATATGCTGAGCTTGAGTGGCCGATAGACATTGCCATCGCCGTTATTTGGGTTGTCTTCGCGGTTAACTTTTTTATGACACTCAGACAACGCCGCGAAAAGTATTTATACGTGGCAATCTGGTTTTACATTGCGACCATTATCACTGTCGCAACCTTGCATATCGTCAACTCAATTGAAATCCCCGTTTCGTTTTTGAAGTCCTATCCGATCTACGCAGGAATTCAAGATGCGATGGTTCAGTGGTGGTACGGACACAATGCCGTGGCCTTTTTCTTAACCACTCCCTTTTTGGGACTTATGTATTATTTCGTTCCAAAAGCGGCCAATCGACCTATCTATTCTTATCGCTTATCGGTCGTACATTTTTGGGCTCTTGTCTTTATTTATATTTGGGCAGGCCCCCATCACTTGCTCTACACCTCCTTGCCTGAATGGGCTCAAACCTTGGGAATGATTTTCTCTGTCATGCTCTGGGCGCCTTCTTGGGGAGGGATGGTTAACGGCCTGCTCACCCTAAAAGGCTCTTGGCACTTGCTCAAAACCGAGCCTCTGATTAAGTTCTTTGTTGCTGCACTGACCTTCTACGGGATGTCGACATTTGAAGGCCC
>JAMIQD010000229.1:0-15547 GCA_035914755.1 Pseudobdellovibrionaceae bacterium
GAGCAAAACATCAGCAAAAATGATATCTGGTTTGAATGTTTTAGCCACAGGAACGACATCAAGCCCCACAGGAACGGCTTTGACTTCCACTGCGAAATCTTGGAGAGCCAACTGCATAACCCGTTTAATGGTGGAACTTTCATCTGCTAGTAAGACGCGTAAAGCCATAAGCAAAGTAAAGTAGGAATTTGCGGTTGAGTCAACAATAATAGTTTTATGAATCGGATAGATCGTTATATCTCAGGATTGTTTTGGGCTTACTTTATTGGCGGGAGCCTGGTTTTTGTGACCATTTTCTTGGCGGTCGATGCGATGTCAACCATGGTAAGCCATAAGGGTCTTGAGCTGTCGACACTGCTTCAATACTACCTGTATTACTTACCTGAAATTTTCAATAAATTACTGCCAGTGGCATGTCTGCTGGGGACGATCCTGGCGATTTCATCGATGAATAAGGCTAATGAGCTGGTGGCTCTTTTTGCGAGCGGGATGAGTTTGATTCGGATCACCTTGCCCCTTCTTTTGTGGGTGGTTTTGATTTCTGCCGTCCTTTTCTCGGTGATGGATCAGACGGGTCCAGCGATGAGCCGGAAAAAGAACTTTATTTTTTACAACGATATCGAGAAGAAGCCGTCTTTGTACTCCACGGTGAAGACCAACAAAATTTGGTATCGTTCGAAAAATGCCATTTTTAACATCAAAACTTTGAATGCCCAGGGAGATAAGGCCCAGAGCCTCACTTTGTATTTTTTTGGACAGAACTGGGATTTATTACAAATGATCACCGCAGACAGCGTGGAGTTCAAGGGAAACACATGGAATCTCCTCGATGGCTCGGTCACTTTGTTCACGGGCAATTCGAGCTTCCCACTGACCAGTCAGTTTAAAGAAAAAACCATCGCTATGGGTGAGGACTCTAAAGATATCCAGGCGTCGGGACAAACCTCGGATATGCTTAGTCAAAAAGAGCTGTCCCGATTTATTGAGCGCAACAAAGAGGCAGGTTTGGATACCATTCGCTACGAGGTCGACTATCATTCTAAGTACAGCTTTGCCTTCGCCGGCCTGGTGATGTGCCTTCTTGGGATTCCATTTAGTGTCGGAAAGGCGAGATCTGGTGGCACTATGATGAACGTGGGAATCGTTATTTTGCTGGTGTTTGGTTACTGGATTCTGCTCAGTTCGTTTTTAACCCTCGGAACCCACGGACATTTAAATCCAGCTGTGGCGGCTTGGTCTGCAAATATTGTCATGGGTGGACTGGCGTACTTCTTTTTATTGCGCCTCAAGAGATAATGAGATATTACCGCTATTTAGCGGGCATTTTGCGGTGCAAAATTTAAGCAGATGCTGGAGACTTTATGATTCGTGAAATTTTAAAATTCCCTGACCCTCGTTTGCGCGAGGTTTCTAAAGCGGCCGAAAAGGTAACCGAGTATCATCAGAAACTTGCCGAAGACATGATCGAAACGATGTATGCATCCAATGGTATCGGTCTTGCGGCTCCGCAAGTCGGCGAGTTAGTTCGCATGCTTGTGATCGACACTCGTCCTCGAGATGAAGGCGGACGTCGCTACAAATACGAAGAGATGACCGAGCTGGAGCGCGCCGTCCAGCAGCCACTTGTTGTGATCAATCCGGTCATCACCAAGGGCGAAGGAAAGACCACCTTTGATGAAGGTTGTTTGAGTATTCCAGGCTACTACGAAACAGTTGAGAGATACAATTATATCGAGGTCAAAGCACTAAATGAAAAGGGCGAAGAAATTCTCATTAAAACGGATGGGCTCCTCGCGATTTGTTTGCAGCATGAGATGGATCATTTAGAGGGGACCTTGTTCTTGGACCACTTGAGTCTGATCAAAGCGAGCAAAATAAAAAATCAAATCAAAAAACATGGCTACCCAAAGCCAAAATCTGAAGAAGAAACAGAAGACGAAGAAGTCCCAGAAGGCGTCAAGGCGTGAGTAAAGTTCGGGTTTGTTTTTTGGGAACTCCAGAGTTCGCCGTCACATCATTAAAGACTCTTCTCGAGGATGAGCACTTTGAGGTGGTCGGGGTTGTAACCCAGCCAGATCGTCCGGCGGGGCGAAAGATGCAGTTAACTCCGAGTCCCGTGAAGAATTTAGCGGTTTCTGCAGGGTTAAGGGTGATCTCTCCTGAGTCCCTCAGAAAAAGTCCCTACTTGCTAGAAGAAATTAAAAAATGGGGCGCTGAAGTTGCTGTCGTCGTTGCCTACGGTCAGATTTTAACCCAAGAGTTTTTAGATATGTTCCCATTTGGAGCGGTCAATGTTCACGGCAGTATACTGCCGCGGTGGCGAGGAGCTGCCCCCATTCAGCGGGGTATTGAAGCCGGCGACAAAGAGTCTGGAGTGACCCTTCAGCGCATGGTCAAAAAACTTGATGCGGGTGATATCTTGGGTGTGCGAAGAGTTATTTTGGATGACGAGATCAATGCGATGGAGCTGCATGATAAACTCGCCGTTTTAGGGGCGGATCTCCTTCGTGTGGAGTTGATGGACTATATCCGTGGGAATTTGGCTCCCATTCCTCAAGATGAAGCCAGCGTCACTTATGCTCATAAAATTGAAAAAACCGAATCCGAAATAAAATGGAATCTTTCTGCGGTGACTATTCACAACAAGGTTCGAGGGCTGGCGATGGGGCCAGGGACTTACACAGTCGTTGGCGGAAAGAAAATAAAGATACATAAAACTCAGGTGAATGTGGTCACAGGGAATCATTCGGCGTGTGGTTTGATTTCAGAAGTGAATGAACAGTTTATTTCTGTAAAATGCGGTGAGGGAGTATTAAATATTTTGGAGCTCCAGCCAGAATCACGCACACGGATGTCAGTTCGCGATTTCTTAAAGGGACATCCGCTTAAAACAGGAGATTATTTTGGCAGCTAAGCTTGTGGCTCCTAGTATTTTGTCAGCAGACTTTGCCAATCTTGAAAAAGAATTAAAAGCGATTGCAGCGGCTGGTGCAGATTGGGTTCATGTTGATGTGATGGACGGGATCTTTGTTCCGAACATTACGATTGGTATCCCAGTTGTCAGAGCTCTTAAAAAAGTCAGCTCTCTTCCACTCGACGTGCATTTGATGATCGAAAAGCCAGAGCGTTATATTGAGGACTTCGTAAAAGCCGGCAGCGATTATTTGACTATTCATGTGGAGGCAACGGATAGGCCTCGCGAGGCCTTGCAAAAAATCCGTTCACTTGGTGCTAAGGCAGGCCTAACTTTGCGTCCAGGAACTGCTATTGAAGAAATTTTGCCCTTTTTGGATGATGTCGATTTAGTACTGGTGATGACTGTGGAGCCTGGGTTTGGAGGTCAGTCATTTTTGCACGATCAAATAGAAAAAGTGAAACAACTCAAAGTAGTGCGCGCGCAGAGAAATCTGAACTATCTAATCGAAGTTGACGGGGGTGTGAATGATAAGACCGTCAATGCCTGCGCCGACGCCGATGTGTTAGTGGCAGGAAGTTATATTTTTAATGGCGACTACACAAAAACAATAGGATTGCTCAAATCATGAAATTTACTGACTTACCACTAGTTGCGCCTTTGCAAATGGCTTTAAAAGAGGCTGGTTATGAAACGCCCACTCCGATTCAAAAAGAGGCCATCCCGGTTATTTTAGAGGGGCACGACTTATTAGGTGTCGCTCAAACCGGAACCGGAAAAACAGCAGCTTTTTGTCTGCCAATATTACAGATTCTAGCAAAGAACCACATTCGCCGCGAGCCAAAGTGTCCACGGACTTTGATTTTGACTCCGACCCGAGAGCTGGCGATTCAAATTCACCAAAACTTGCTTACCTATAGTCGCCATTTAAAACTGAAACACGCTGTAATTTTTGGAGGCGTGGGGCAGGGTAATCAGGTGCGGGACTTGGCTGGCGGCGTGGATGTTCTTGTCGCGACGCCTGGGCGTTTGATGGATCTTTTTCAGCAAAAGTATTTGCGCCTCGATAAAATTGAAATTTTTGTTTTGGACGAAGCCGACCGCATGCTGGATATGGGATTTATTCAAGATATTAAACGCATTCTTCCGTTGCTTCCCAAAAAGCGCCACAATTTATTCTTTTCTGCGACGATGCCGCCCGAAGTGCAAAGACTTGCGTCGGGCATTTTGACGACTCCGCAAAAAGTGGAGGTCACTCCCCCAGCAACCACAGCGGAGAAGATTGATCAGACGGTGATGTTTGTCGATAAGTCAAAAAAGTTGGATTTGTTGCTGCACCTACTTAAGGATAGAAGCCTGTCGCGAGTCCTGGTCTTTATGCAAATGAAGCACGGAGCGAATCGCATTGTCGAAAAACTTCTCAAGCAAGGCGTGAATGCAGCAGGAATCCATGGCGACAAGTCGCAGGGGGCGCGGCAGCGTGCTCTTGAAGAGTTCCGTTCGGGCAAGGTGCGAGTTCTTGTGGCCACCGACATTGCGGCTCGAGGTTTGGATATCGACGGCATCAGTCATGTTATCAATTTTGAGTTGCCGCATTTGCCGGATAGTTATGTTCATCGTATCGGTCGTACGGCACGTGCGGGGGCTGAGGGCAAGTCGATTGCTTTTTGTACTGCCGAAGAGAAATCTTTTTTGTTTGCGATCGAAAAAAATACGAGACAAAAAATTGCCGTTGTCGAAGATCAGCCCTACCATTCGGCCGAAAGTGCGGTGGCCTCAGTTACTAGCGTGGGCAAAGCTAAAGCTGCAATTGAAAAAAATCATCGTCCCGGCGGCGGGCAAGCTCGATCTGGTCGCTTTAAAAAGAATCGAAGGTTTGGCAAGCCCGCACCTAAAAGATAGGGTGGATTTGTAGACTGTCTTTAAGGCAAAGTGCGTATTATGCAACTGAGTTGCGCAACACGCACTTCGATTTTATGTCGGCCTGATATTGGAGGCTTCTGCCGGGCCAACGCGTCGCATCTGCAATAGGTGGGGATCGCATTTTGTGTTAGTTCTTTGAGCATGAAAACATTGGTTTTAACGGGTGAGTCTATCACCCTTAATAGTCTGTATGAAATTGCTAATAATTCTGAAGTAAAAGCAGAGCTTGGGGACGCGGCCCGTGCGAATATGCAAAAGAGCCGTGACTATATCGAAGGCCGTATTAAAAACGGCGAAGTGATGTATGGCGTGAATACAGGTTTTGGTGCTTTTTCGTCTGTTAGAATTTCTGATTCAGAAATTGAACAGCTGCAAAGAAATTTAATTCGTTCTCATTCGATGGGAATTGGTGAGCCGTTTACGAAAATTCAATCACGAGCGATGATGGTTCTTCGTGCCAATGCGCTCGCACGCGGGCACAGCGGGATTCGGCCGGCAGTCGTCGATAAAATTCTAGAATTTTTAAATCAAGATATTATTCCTGTTATTCCCTCCCAGGGGTCGGTTGGTGCCAGCGGCGACCTTGCACCCTTGTCGCATTTGGCCTTGGCCATCATTGGAGAGGGCGAGGTTTGGCAAAACAATCAAGTGGTGTCTGTTCAAAAAGTTTTAACAGAAAAGAAAATATCTCCTTTGGAATTGAAAGCTAAAGAAGGTTTATCGATGATCAATGGCTGCCAAGTGATGACCTCGGTTGGGCTTTTGGCAGCGTGGGAGGCCCGCCGACTTCTTTGGCTTTCGGATCTAGCAGGCGCGATGTCGCTCGAGGGACTCCGTGGTTCGCGTAAGCCCTTTGATCCATTGATCAGCGCCACTCGTCCGCATCCGGGCGAAGCTAAGACCGCACGCAATTTGTTAAAATTGATGGGCGAGAAAAGCGAAATTTCCGAAAGTCATGCTGTCAACGATCCGCGAGTTCAAGATGCCTACAGTCTTCGCTGCATGCCAGCTGTCCACGGAGCCGCCAAAGATGCCCTACGTTATATTGTAAAAGTATTAGAGACCGAGGCCAACTCTAGCACGGACAATCCTCTCGTGTTCGCAGATGACAACAAGGTTCTTTCCTGCGGTAATTTTCATGGAATGCCAGTAGCCCACGCGATGGATTTTGCTGGCATTGCGATTTCGTCTCAAGCAAGCATTTCAGAGTGCCGTATTTCGAAATTGATTTCCCCTCAGATGAGTGAACTCCCGGCCTTTCTTGCTCCGAACGGTGGGCTTAATTCAGGACATATGATAGTGCAAGTGGCGGCGGCTTCGCTGGTGAGCGAGAACAAGGTGCTTGCTCATCCTGCCAGTGTGGACTCCATTCCGACTTCGGCAGAAAAAGAAGATCATGTGTCGATGGGAACTATCGCGGCTCGCAAGTTCGAAAAAATTCTTCGCAATGCTGAGAATGTTGTGGCCATGGAGTTTTTGTCAGCGACGCAGGCCCTAGACTTGCTAGCACCACTAAAGCCAGCGGCAGCGATTCAGGCTGCCTATAATGAAATTCGTAAAACCGTACCTTTCGCGAAAGAAGATCGCTATTTTGCGAAAGATGTTGAGTCTATTAAGGCTCTGATGGTGAATAATAAAATTACGTTGGTCGCGGAATCAGCAGTTGGACCACTAGAGTGGTAATGGGGTTGGGACGATGAAAAGTGTTGTGTTTTTACTTTTTGCAATGAGTTTACTTTTAATCTCCTGCGGAAAGCCCGTCACGGTTTCAGCGCGCGATGAAAGCGGCGGCAAGCAAGGCGGTGGTCAAAACGAAAAGCCTGAACCAGGAGATGTTAAAAAAATCGAAAACATTCAACCCCTGATTTTTCAAAAGCCAGTTTTGGATCCAGCTTTATTTTCGAATGTAATGGGCTTAGAAATTGATGGCTATGATCAAGCTTGGTTTAGTTTTTTGTACACTCCGACAGATACGGGGAGTTTGTTTTTCACAGTTGCGCAAACACATTTAACTTTGGATTGTGCTAACTCGGAGCCGCGTTCCTTTGTTCGCGATGTTGTTTGGCAAGAAGTCTCTAAAGACGGAACCCGAAAAGTATTAAAGCGCTTCAGTGATAGCATTACTGAGTACGAGTTTCAGGCGGGCAAGGCTTATATTCTGAGTTACGTTTTAGAGAATCTAAAAAAGAACTTCTCGGATTGCAAAAAAGTTACTTTAAAATTTGCAGCTTTTCCTAAAAATTACTGAATCAGATATCTTCCACAGGACGTCACAGTCTCCGTAGCAAAGATCCATTAGAATGACCCCCTACGGAGGAGCTATGGGTACATCCGCAGACTTGATCTATGAAGAAATTACGCGAGAAGAGATGGAAGCCGGGACGGGGTTTATGCCGGGCCTTGCCGAAACCATGCAAATTCTCGAGGAAGAGGGAGGTTATACTCATAATTTGACAGCGAAGGTGGATCATTTTGAGTGTTGCTCCGGAGCGCACAAAATTTATCCTAAAAATTTGATCGTTGAGAAGATACATCGCTTCGAAAACTCTTCAGATCCAGACGACAATTCGATTCTGTACGCAATCAGTGATCCCAGCCAAAAAATAAAGGGCCTCTACGTCGAGGCCTATACAATAAATCAAGATACTCTCTCTGTAGATTTACTTAATAAGCTTAAAAACAACGGCGAATGGTTACATTAGAAGTGTTGCCATTTGCCGCTGTATAGATCGCGGTACCGCAGCCATTGAAGGTTAGCGACTCCGATTTTCCGACTAGCAAATCTCCGATGGCGGTGGGGCTGACATTAGCGCCTGCGCTGAAGGTTGTGGTGATTGTACCAGAGGTTGGGGTGCAACAAGAATCTTGGTGGCCAACATTTGTAAAGACTGAAGTGCCAATAACTCGTGCGCGATTGTGGTAGACGGTCACGGTTCCACTAATGACACGACTGCTGGCACCTGAACTCTCGTTGATGCTTAAATTGCCAGTTACAGAGTGGTCAAAAACACCAGTAATATAAGTGCGGTGAGCAAGAGTGATAGAACTCCGCGCACCACTTGAGTTAAAAGAAATCGTAGCGCCGTAGCCACCATTCAAAATAGGAGTGATAGTTTGATTATCAAAGTTACTTAAGTTTGAAGACGAATTGTCGATGATGGCGGTTCCGTTAGTCGTTAGTAGACTCACAGAGCTTGGGGTGTTGCTAGCAGAGGCAGAAACAAACTGGCGGTGGAGTGTGCCACTTGCGCCTGGATAAGGAAATGTTCCGCAGCTCGCAGCCCCGCTGGACATCGATATTTTTTGTACACCTGTCCATGTGGCCGCGCCGTTGAAGGTGCAGCTCGAATAGGTGAGCCACATATTGCTACCACTTGTCGCGCAGCCAGCTCCTGTTGTGAGGAAGGTAGGGCAAGAGTTGCTGGCAAAAGCCGCAGCGGGAGCCAAAAACTCCCAAGCATTGTGATTTTGTTTGTTTACCGGAGCTTTGAAAAGAGCCTGAGTTCCATTTGTATTGCTACTGCTGAGGGCTCCGCCAACGGCACTCGCGGCGGCTCCTGAGGCAGACTCGTCCGCAGATGAAGTTACTGAGTCATCGTCATTCTTTTTGCCGCAACCAAAAAGCAGGAAACTTATGAGGAGAATTTTAAACAAAACCTTAAGTGTAGAAAATGTGTCTTTCATTGATTGATTCCTTCGCTGCGGGTTATTGTATCTCTTGCTCTTGAGGTGCACAAATTGAAGGAAGAGAGAATGAGTAAACCTTGCTGTACGTCTAGGCCGGAGGTCAGAGCTAACGTGTTTGTTTCTTTGGATTTTCTGTAAAACTTCTGAACATAAAATGGAGCATTCATTTTGTATTAGTAGCTTCGCTTGGACCTACTGTACAATGAAACGAACGGTGGTTGACTTATGAGAAAAGGAATTTTGAGTTTTGTCCTTTTATTCTTAAGCTTTTTTAGCTTTCCGATTGCCTATGCGAAGGCTCCCGCAAAACAATTGAATCTTGCGGTCGTTAAGCAAGTCGTTAAATCCAAGCTCCTCGAAGTCCAACAGTGTTACACAGATTTGATTATCGAAGGCATGGCTAAGGCCGGAAGTGTGGCTGTTGCTTGGGATATTGATGACAAGGGCACAGTTCAAAGCCTGATGGTCAAAGAAAATACTTCTGGTGACCAGGCACTAGCGGGATGCGTGACTGAAAAAGTTCAGAATTGGGTTTTCCCTCCCGCCGAGCCCGAAAAAACCTTTGCCGCGACCTATACTTTTAAATTTGGTAACTAGCGTTGTGCATTGCATTCCCAAAAGGAAGGCCGTACCTTCCGGGTATGGACTGTAAGGGTTGGCTTCAAGAGGCTGCTTATCGCATGATTAAGAACAATTTGGATCCGGCAGTGGCAGAGCGCCCTGAGGATTTGGTTGTTTATGGTGGAATTGGTAAAGCCGCTCGCAATTGGGAGTGTTACCACAAAATTCTTGAGGCCCTCAAAAATCTCGAAAATGATGAAACTCTGCTGATTCAATCCGGAAAGCCTATCGGAATTATAAAGACTCACAAGGACGCGCCGAGGGTTCTTCTTGCGAATTCGAACCTTGTGCCGAAGTGGGCAACCTGGGAAGTTTTTAACGAACTCGATAAAAAAGGCCTGATGATGTACGGTCAAATGACCGCAGGATCATGGATCTATATTGGCACGCAGGGCATCGTTCAGGGCACCTACGAAACATTTGTCGAAGCAGGGCGCCAACATTTTGGTGGAAGTCTCACTGGTAAAATTATTCTGACAGCAGGACTTGGCGGCATGGGTGGAGCTCAGCCATTGGCCGGAGTTTTTGCCGGAGCCTGCGTCCTTGCTGTGGACGTAGATCCAACGCGAATTCAAAAGCGTCTTGAAACTAAGTATGTGGATGAAGTTGCTAACGATCTCGAGGATGCTCTCGAGCGGATTCGTAAATACGCTAAAGCTGGAGAGTCCAAATCGGTCGCTCTACATGGAAATATGGCGACGGTCATTTGGCAGATGCTCGAAAAGAATTTTACACCGGATCTTTTGACAGATCAAACTTCGGCTCACGATCCTTTGGTGGGATACATTCCTGAGGGCTACTCCGTAGAGCAGGCAGCACAGTTTCGAGTCGCTGATCAAAAGGCTTATCTTGCTGCGGCCTACGCTTCGATGGCAAAACATGTTCGCGGCATGCTTGCGATGAAAGACAAGGGCGCCATCACTTTTGATTACGGAAATAATTTGCGTGCGAGAGCGCTTGAAGCGGGTGTAACAAACGCCTTTGATTACCCGGGCTTTGTTCCGGCCTACATAAGACCCTTGTTTTGTAAGGGCAGCGGGCCCTTCCGCTGGGTGGCTTTGTCTGGGGATCCAAATGACATCAAAGTAACAGACGATGCGATGAGAGAGCTTTTTCCTCACAAAAAGGATCTATTGCGTTGGCTAGATATGGCAGAAAAACGTATTGCATTTCAGGGACTGCCCGCACGTATCTGTTGGCTCGAGTACGGTGAGCGCGCCAAAGCCGGGTTGATGTTCAACAAGCTTGTTGCTGAAGGTAAAGTTAAGGCTCCGATCGTGATTGGCCGAGACCACTTGGACTGCGGTTCGGTGGCAAGTCCCAATCGTGAAACTGAAGCCATGAAGGACGGATCAGATGCAGTCAGTGATTGGCCGCTGCTAAATGCACTTGTAAATACAGCCTGCGGAGCTACTTGGGTGAGTCTCCATCATGGTGGCGGAGTCGGAATGGGATACAGTCAGCATGCTGGTCAAGTCATTGTTGCAGACGGAACTCCCGAAGCCGCTCTTCGTTTAGAGCGTGTTTTAACTGCGGATCCTGCGATGGGGGTCTTCAGGCATGTCGATGCGGGGTATGAAGATGCAATTGAAGTCGCGCGCGAGCGTGGTGTTCATAGTTTATGGGTTTAAAGCGACGTCGCTTTTGTCACTTCTCGGTAAGATAGGCATTCATTTCGTGAACAGTTTGTCGGTACAGTTCATTAATTGAGAGAGTATAGTCGTCGTTGTTTGCGTGAAGAGGCGGCGCAAGCCCTCGTTTTAAAAATAAAAAATCACTTAAAAGTTTGATAGCTCTTCCGTTTCCATCATGAAATGGGTGAATGCTAATTAAGTTTTGTTGAAGCTGTAAAACTTTAATCGTGTACTCGTAATCAGACTGGGGCAGAGAGAGGTCCTCTCTGGCCTGATTAATCAAGCTTTTGATGGTGGATTCAATTTTTTCGACTGGTAAGAAAAGGACATTGGCATCAACTTTGTCGAATTGCTTTGGATTTTTTTTAATCGAGCCCGCTTCAATCCTAAAAAATGGGTTCGTCGCAATGCTGAACAGGTCAGAAGATGTGTAGCTCCTGTGGCCATTGGTGTCGATATCAAGGCCGGTCATAACATAGTTGTCGATTTTTTCTTTTCTGAAGGTTCCAGCTAGTAATTGATTGGTGTTATCTTTTTGTGTGTGAATGTTTGCAAGTTGCGTAAGGGCTTCTTGCTTGGAAATATTTCCGTAAAGGTACTCCTGGCGAATTCTTCGTCGATAGTAGCCTTCAAAAAAATGATCTTTTAATGCTATTCTATGAATGTCTTTTAGCAGTTCGACCGATAAATCTCTGTTCTTTTTTGACTCTTGATTTACAAAAACAAGAGCATTTTCAAAAGACTTAATTCCTTCGGCTGGATATATATTTAATGGGTTATTATTGCCATTTTTTTTCTGCTCAATATAGTTTTTACGAGACTCAACACGGCGTAAGTCTCGAGTTGTTATGCTTGTCGTGTGCGGGGTGTGCTTGGGTGGATTTAAGTCCTCTTCTTTAAGATAGACTCTGTAGGTGTCGAACCCATTTGCATTTCGAAAGAGATAAGAGATCTCGCTGACAATAAACTCGGCGTCTGGTGGATATAGAATTTCTTCCTCATTGTATTTGCTCGTTTTCGAGATGTCTCTACCTGATTTTCCAGTAATTTCAAAATACACTTTTACGTGACTGGACGGCGAGTTGTGATTTCCCATATTTTCGAGGAAATTGTTGGCTATGGAAGGGTCTTTGCTCGTCGAAAAAAAATATTGTGGGCTGTATTTTTTCAGAGGTTGTATTCGCTGGAAGTCTGCTTTTGAAAATGTTGTTCCTGCATACGTTGTTATTTGTTTATGTCGGCCACCAGCTAAATAGTTTGAGAGATCCTTAACTAGCTTGGCCTTTCGATTTGAATAGTCCTTTGTCCATACTATAGAGTTGATGATTGGGTGTCCCATCTCGGTTGTATAGTACTCTGCGATGTTACTTTGTGGTGGTTCTGTTTTTGCCACTGTGAATCGCTTTGAAAAATTTGTTCCAGGGTCTTCGTTGAGAAACTCGCTGAGTATATCGAGTCTGGAAAACTCGCCTTGGTTTTCAGAGAAAACAGAGGAGCAGGTGGGGCCAGCGCTGGTTGCATCTGGCGAAAAAAGAAAAACAGCTGTCAAAAATATAGACAGTATTATTAGTTTAGATAGGTCTCTAAGTCTTTTGGCACTCATGCCTTTTGTTATTTCAATACCGAGGCCAGCCAACTAGACGTGAGCCAAGTGTTCGCGCATAAAAATCGGACAAAACATTTCTGACTGGCCTTCAATTAAAACTTGTTTTTTCCGATAAATCTCCAAGTATGAAGACATTTCTATTTGTGCTTTTATTTGTCGTTTGTTTAGTGCTCCAGTTTTACTACTGGAGCTAATCATTACATTTGTCTTTGACGCTTTTCGACGGCAAGGGCTGCTTCTCTCACGACCTCACTGAGGGTCGGGTGAGCATGGAAGGATCTTGCGAGATCTTCGCTACTTCCGCCGAACTCCATGCAAACAATTACTTCATGAATGAGCTCTGAGACTCCTGGGCCAACCATATGAGCCCCGATAATCTTATCAGTAGTTTTGTCCGCGATGATCTTAACGAAGCCCTCAGTAAAGCCCTTGGCTCTTGCTCTGCCGTTCGCCATAAAGGGGAATTTACCAATATTGACTTCAAGCCCCTGAGCTTTGGCCTGCTCTTCGGTCAGACCCACAGAAGCAATTTCAGGATGAGTGTAAATCACACCTGGGACCGTGTCGTAATTAACGTGACCATGGTGACCCGCAATGATTTCTGCGACGGCTACGCCCTCTTCCTCAGCTTTATGCGCAAGCATTGGCCCTGCGACAACATCGCCGACGGCGTAGATGCCAGGGATTGAGGTCTCATAATGTTTATTAATGATGATTCGTCCTTGGGGATCTTTTTGGATGCCGATTTCTTCGCAGCCAACGCCGCCAGAGAAGGCTTTGCGTCCAGTTGCAACGAGAACCACATCGGTCTTCGTAGTTTGGGATTTTCCGTCAGCAAGGGCTTCGTAAGTGACTTCCACTCCATCGTAGAGAACTTTTGAGCCGGTTACTTTTGTTGAGAGAAGAAATTTGACTCCCTCTTTTTCCATGCATTTTTTAAGGACGTTCATGCAGTCTTGATCCATCTGGCCGCCCAAGCGATCGGCGTATTCAACCACAGTCACTTCGGCACCAAGGCGATTCCAAACAGAACCGAGCTCAAGGCCAATCACTCCGCCGCCAACGACGATCATTGATTTTGGAACAGTTGTCATTGCGAGCGCGCCGGTATTCGAAACAATGCGCTTTTCATCAAACTTCAAAAAAGGCAATTCGACTGGAATAGATCCTGTAGCGATCATGATATTTTTTGTCGTTAGAATTTGTTTGCTGCCATCTGCCGCAGTGACTTCGACAGCGCCCGGTTTGAGGATTTTACCGAGACCTTGAAATCCAGTAATTTTATTTTTCTTAAATAAAAAGGCAATACCATCCGTGTTCGCTTTGACCACTTTGTCTTTGCGGGCAATCATAGTAGGGAGGTCTAAATCCACTTTGCTGACTTTGATTCCATGTCCTGCGAAGTCATGTTGAGCCGCTGCAAAATGTTCAGAGCTCTCGAGCAGAGCCTTTGAGGGAATACAGCCAACAGACACACAGGTGCCACCATAGGTTTTGTCTTTTTCTACGACGGCAGTTTTAAGTCCCAGCTGTGCTGCGCGAATAGCTCCCACGTAGCCACCAGGTCCGGCGCCAATGATAACAAGATCGAACTGAGTTGAGTCAGACATAACTTATTCCCTTCACTATATTTCGAGCAGTAATCGTTCGGGATCTTCAACGCCTTCTTTGATTTTTACAAGAAAGCTGACGGCTTCTTTTCCGTCGATGATTCTATGATCATAAGTTAGAGCAACATACATCATCGGGCGCACTTCGACTTTTCCGTTGATCGCCATTGGCCTTTCTTGAATTTTATGAAGACCCAGAATTGCACTTTGTGGCGCATTCAAAATAGGTGTTGAAAGCAAGGAACCGAAAACTCCCCCATTGGTAATTGAAAAGGTGCCGCCGCTTAAATCGTCAATTGAGATTTTTCCGTCTCGTCCTTTGCTTGCAAGATCGCGAATGGCGAGTTCGACTCCGGCTAAAGATAAAGTGTCTGCGTCCTTAATGTTTGGCACCATCAGACCTTTTTCAGTCGAAACAGCAATTCCTATATTGTAGTAGTTATGAAACTCGATATCGCTTCCGACAATCCAGGCATTGACCGCAGGGAATTCTTTGAGGGCTTCAACCGCTGCCTTCACAAAAAATCCATTAAAACCAAGGTTGATACCATACTTTTCTTTAAACTTGTCTTTGTACTTAGCGCGAAGCTCAGTCACCTTGGTCATGTCAATTTCATTGAATGTGGTGAGCAGTGCCGCCGTATGCTGAGCCTGAACGAGTTTTTCAGCGATGCGTTTGCGGATGGTTGTCATTGGAACAAGTTTTTTGTCTCCTTGCTTTGACGGACCACGGGGAGTGATCGCTGGAGTGACGGCTGGAGCCTTCTGAGTTGCCGGAGCTGTTGTTGCAACGGGGGCAGTAGAGGTTGCTACCGGAGAGGCCGTGAGCACATCGCCTTTTGTGAGGCGGCCGTCTTTGCCGGAGCCTGCAATTGTGCTAGGATCCAAACCTTTTTCATGCACGATGCGATTGACTGCGGGAGACAGGTGTTGAGATGGAGGTGGCGTTGCCGGTTTTTCGAAAGCGCTGGCGGCAGCAGAGGCTGCAGCGCTGACGTTAACAGTGGCCGTGTTTGTAGGGGCCTGTGCTTTGCCGTCAGTGTCGATAAATCCCACAACGGCACCAATTTTTACGGTTTGTCCTGCAGGGGTGGAGATATGTAAGACGCCATCATTTTCGGCAACGACTTCAACGCTGGCTTTGTCAGTCTCGATGTTCATCAAGATCTCATTGCGTTTTACAAATTCGCCGTCTTTTTTTGTCCAACTTCCAATGGTCGCTTCGCTGATAGACTCACCGACAGTCGGAATTTTTAAATCGATTTTCATAGTTGTTACCCCTTAAAGCATCCTTGAATGATTTCGTTTTGTTCTACTTGGTGTCTGTAAACGGACCCGGTCGCCGGAGAAGATCTTTCGGCTCTGCCAACATATTTCACATCGAGTGTAAGCTCTTCTTTGGACAGGGTTTCGATAAATTTGAAATACACATGCTGGAAGGATCCCATGTTCTTGGGTTCTTCTTGTGACCAGATCAGGTTTTTCAATTTGGGATATGACTTAAGCACATCTGCTACCTGCTTTGCTGGGAACGGGAAAATCTGCTCAAGGC
>JAMIQD010000230.1:0-4741 GCA_035914755.1 Pseudobdellovibrionaceae bacterium
GCCGCTATCGTCACAGATGCTCTTTTGTACTTACCTTGGATCAAAGAAACGATTCTTTCAATGGCTTCACAAAAAATGGAAATCCCACCTGACGACGGGCCCCTGTTTCCGGAAGGTGTTTAAACCTGGCTGAGCCCCCTCAAACTCGGTCCTGCAAAAATCGAATCATCCGCTGCGCGGTTTCGCTGGGGTTGTCGAAAATTAAGCGGTGAGAGGCTTTTGTCACAGATTGTGTGTTTAGTCCTGGGGCTCTTTTTTTTAGTTCCATGGCAATGCTTAAAAATTTGATGTCTTTTTCGCCAGTGAGCCAAAGTATCTTGTCGCTATTTTTTGCTACGCAGTCACGAAAGTCCTCTTGCTTTGCAAGAGACCATTCGGTCAAAGCCGAGGATAAAAGCGCCCGGTCGTAAGAGCTTTCTTCGCGCGGGGGCTCGAGAGTTCCGTCTTTGAAAACACTCTGTGCATTCCATTCGCGTAAAAGATCCGGCCATGGCAATATTGCAAATTTTTGTGCCCACTGTTGATCTGCTTGCCAGCGCTCTTGCTTTTCTTTTTCGCGCATAATCCCTGGGTTCGTCGAAAGAAAAATGGCAGCGTCGTACATCTCTGGCCTTGCCGCGAGAGCGTGCATAGCCAATCGGCCTCCCAACGAATAGCCAATTAAAATGCGACGTCCATGAGAAAATTTCTGCAAAACCTTTTGGTTAAAGGCCTCTGCCCAACTCAAAAATGAATTCGTAGAGTTCAGCTCAGGCTGACTCATATAATCAACCGGCCAAAGCTCTACTCGCCCGCCGAGGGGCGAAACCACAAAATAGCTATGTATCAGGTCCCAGTCCGAGGACTTTCCCAAAAAACCGTGCAGACATATTAAATTTACTTTTTCCACAGAGTTTCCCACTCGCGGGAAAATTTTTCGGTTTGTTCAGGGTCCGGAATCAGCTCAATCATCTGATGCTGTTCAAGTTGCATGCTTTCAGGAATCTCCGTCCACGCCTGATATCCCCACCGGAACATTTTAGCCCAATGACTAAAATCAATGTCGTGACGATTTAAAAAAATATCGCGCTGAAAAATGCGCTTAAAGATCTGCCCACCCTTGTTGTTAATTACAACAATTCGCAGCTTTTTTTCTTCGAGCTGCGGAGTCACCCACGGCGCCTGCAGATCATACATCGCTGTCAAATCGCCCACAAGGCACCAGTTCTCGGTCTCAGCATCGGCCCAACCCAAAAAAGTCGACACTTGACCATCAATCCCATTGGCGCCACGGTTACCAACCACTCTTGCTGGATAAGAATCAAAGTCAGCGACCAAATCCCAATGGCGAATCGGCAGACTATTCCCTAGATACACGGACTGCCCTTTGAGCCTCTTTGACAGAGCCCACACCAATGTGGGCTCGGCTTTTGGATACTTTGCAAAGAGATTTTCTTTTTCGGCATTCAGTTGCAAATCACGAGTTAACAAAGGTGCTAGGTCTTTAAAATGTTCAGGACTTTCAATCTGCGCCAGAGTCGACAAGTGTGTAAAGTGATGAACATCACGGCTCAAACCCGAATAATGATTATAACCGACAGACAGTACCGGCAATGAAGATCTTTTGTCTTCGAGATCTCGCCATAAACGCAAAGTTGGGACCCCGCCAATTCTAAAAATAGAATCGCACATACCCGAATCCAATAAGTAATGAAGATAATTTTCTCCGGAGCGAATTTCTAAGTGCTTAAGGTCCGGATGCCCGCGCAGGCCAGAGATACCCTCAGCGTAAATAGGGCACTGGATTTTCTTTAAAAAACTCAGGATCGGCTTTTGAGCCTTGATCGGGAGAGTCCCCAAAACAACGATCGGATTGTGCGTTTTTAAAAACTGCGCACACTTATGTCCGGCCATTGCCTCATATCGCTCCGGAAACTTGACCCATTCGCTCGTCGCCGGAACCTCAAGCTGAGGAACCGCCCCGTCAATCAAGGGCTCTTCAAAACAAACATTGATATGAAAAGGCTTTTTCCAAGTGAGGCCCTTCACTGAAAAATGGCTATTTTCTTTGTCGATGTCTAAGGACGCTTCGATGTAATAAGAAAATATCCCCACTTGCTCAATACTCTGGGGAGCGCCAGTTCCACGATAAGACTTCGGACGATCGGCCGTAATAATCACGAGAGGAAGTGATGAGTAGGTCGCCTCAACTGCGGCAGGCAGCAACTCTGCTACCGCCGTACCAGAAGTGGTGATGACCGCCATAGGTCTTTGAGTTTTGGCCATGCGACCTAAAGCAAAAAACGAAGCCGATCTTTCTTCAAAAAACGAAAACACTTTGATGTGTTTGTTCTCATCTAAAATTTGCACGAAGGGACTATTGCGAGCCCCCGCGCACAAACAAAATTCCCGTATACCAGAAGAAATTAAGCCCTGTAAAACGTTGGCCGCTAAATTAATATTTGTCATGATTGCAAACCTAAAACCTTTTTCACTGACTGTCTTTTTTCAAAAAGCTCTGACCACTCTTGTTCGAGTTGACTCTGAGCAACCACTCCGCAGCCCGATCCAATTCTAGCCCCAGAGGGACTCCATTGCAAATTGCGAATGGCCACCAGACAAAGTGCCTCATGTTCGCTCCATTGAATTCCCCAGGGTGCCCCAAAGCCCTGACGGTCTGCATGCTCTGGCAACTCCCGCAGCCACTGGTATCCATACTCCCGCGGAGACACTCCCAAAGCTGGAGTTGGGTGCAAGTGTTCACAGGCCTCAAAGAAATTAAATGTTTCTGGTGAACTCAGTCGGCATTCAATATCTGTTTTCAAATGAAGAAGCGTTGGCAAATCTAAAGTGTAGGGCCCCTTTTGGGTCAGAGAACCATAGCCCCCCAACAAACGAAGGATATCTTGAACTACCAAATCGTGCTCATGTCTCTCTTTTGAATCTTCGACCAAGGCTCCCTGGCGCTTCTCTGCCTTGGCATAGGTTCCCGCAAGTGCCATCGTTTTCAGCACATCGCTCTGCCTGCTCAATAAAACCTCAGGAGTGGCCCCCAAAACTCCAGCCCCATTTTGCCAAAATCCGTAAACAAAAAGGGCCTCTGGAGCTGCCACCAGATTTTTAATGAGGGCCGCAAGCATCGCCTTATCCGGAACCGCTTTCGATCTCTCAAAAACGACAGGGACGGCTTTTTTCAGGGAACCTTTTTGAATTCGTTGCAAAATGGACTCGTAGGAGAACTTAAAGCTCTGCAGCTCCGCCTCCTCCCAAGTTATTGATGAAAACAACCCGCCAGAGCTCTTGAAACTCTCGCAAAGTGCGCTCAATTGTGCATCGTTAACTTCGTAAAAAGACTTGGGAATCCAGTATTTTTGCGCTGACGTCATAAAGAAATCAGGGTGATAAAGGGCCACCTGACCTGGCTGAACTTGGGTCCCTGCTCTAAAAGGGCCCATTAACAAAAGCCACCGATTGGGCCCTACCCGCAGAAGGGCGCCAGAGTCTAAAAAGTTTGTAAATTCTGAGAGCTCTATGATAGTGTCGATCGTTTCCACAAGTGTCCCGTTATTGGCAAATAAGCCAGAGAAGTTCGTATTATGGAAATCGGAAGTCTGCAAACAACTCCCTCAACCCAAATTGTCAAAATCCCTACCGCTTATGGTGAGTTGCAAATCGGCGGACCCGCATTTTCAGTGATTGCAGGCCCCTGCTCTATTGAGAGTCCCTCTCAGTTTCTGGCGACCGCCAAAACAGTCAAAGAAAATGGTGCTTGCCTGCTCCGCGGCGGTATCTGGAAAATGCGGACGTCGTCCAAAACTTTTCAGGGCCTCGGCGAAACCTCTTTCAATTTTATTCAAGACGTGTGCAAAGAAACAAAGATGGGCCTGGTCTCCGAAGTCACCGACGCCCGCCAGATTGGCGAGGTCTATGATGTGGTCGATATGTTCCAAGTTGGCTCCCGCAATATGCACAACTACTCTTTGCTGAAAGAGCTAGGGATGCAAAAAAAACCAGTGTTGTTAAAGCGCGGCTTCGCAGCCTTGATTGACGAGTGGATTAAGGCCGCTGAGTATGTGACCAATGGAGGCAATGCAAACGTGATTCTTTGTGAGCGCGGAATTCGCACCTTCGAAACCGCCACTCGCAATACTCTTGATCTAAATGCTGTTGTCTACGTCAAGAAAAACACTTCGTTTCCGGTGATAGTGGACCCTTCTCACGCCGTGGGTATCCGGGCGCTAGTTCCTGATCTTGCCCTTGCTGCTGCTGCCTGCGGAGCCGATGGAATCATCGTTGAAACCCATCCCTCACCTGCCGAGGCTTTGTCTGATGGCCCTCAAGCACTGACCTTCGACGATTTCAAAAATATGATGAAGAAGATGGAGCGAGTCCTCACCGCACTCGATCGCCCTTTGCAAAAGTTAAAAACATAAGGAACCTCCCTCATGGAAAAACGAGCTTCTCCAAATCCTGAAGTCATTCGCAATATGTTTAGCAAAGTGGCAGCAAACTATGATCGCGGAAACAATATTCTGTCGATGGGGATTCATCATCTGTGGCGAAAAAAACTCGTCAAGTGGAGTGGAGCTCAGCCTGGCCAAAAAGTTTTGGATTGCGCCACTGGCACAGGAGACCTTGCCATTGAATTCAAAAAAGCTGTGGGCCCTAGCGGCGAAGTGCTTGGCACAGATTTCTGCGCGGAGATGCTTCTAACAGCACCACAAAAAGCGACAGAGCGTGGCCTCGACATACGTTTTGAACA
>JAMIQD010000231.1:0-7615 GCA_035914755.1 Pseudobdellovibrionaceae bacterium
CTCGAAAATTTTAAAAAACTATGCTGAGACCAGAGACTATCCGCACTTAGCTGCTGGAACAACTCACCTGGGTATTCACTTGCGGTTTGGCACGGTGAGTGTTCGAGAGTTAGCCCGCGAGGGACAGGCTTTATCAGCTGTTTGGCTTAGCGAACTTATTTGGCGAGAGTTTTTTATGCAGGTACTTTTTCATTTTCCACAAGTCGAAAAGAAAAGCTTTAGAGCTGACTATGAAAATGTGGCTTGGCGAAATTCTGAGGCCGATTTTGAACGCTGGTCATTAGGAATGACGGGATACCCTCTGGTAGATGCTGGAATGAGAGAGCTCAACGCCACCGGCTATATGCATAATCGGGTGCGGATGGTCACCGCAAGTTTTTTAACCAAACATCTGTTGCAGCACTGGTATAAGGGCGAAAGATATTTTTCTAAAAAATTATTAGACTATGATCTCGCTTCTAACAATGGCAACTGGCAATGGTCGGCGGGAACGGGATGCGATGCGGCTCCTTACTTTAGAATTTTCAACCCGCAGACTCAGGCGGAGCGTTTTGATAAGCAGCAAAGATACATTCAAAAATGGGTGCCAGAAGTGGGAACTTCTAGGTATCCTGAGCCCATGGTAGAGCATGGGACGGCAAGGGAACGCGCGCTAAAAGCTTTTAAGGCCGCAATAACTAAGAACAAAAAGTGAACCAGAGTGGGGATGTTTTAATATGAAAATATTTTTAACGGGAGCGACAGGGCTTTTAGGTAAAGAACTGGGGAAAGTCTTAGTTAAAAAGGGGCACGAGCTGACAGTGGTCAGTAGAAATGCGGCAGATGCCCGTGAAAATCTGCCTTTTTCTTGCCGCGTGATTGAAGGGGATTTAGTGGCGGCGCCACTGAAGGATCATCCAGAGCTCCAATCAATGGATGTCGTTCTTAATCTTATGGGTGAATCCATTGCAGGGGGGCGTTGGGACGAGGCTAAAAAGAGACGAATCTATGAGTCTCGCATTTTTGGAACCCGGCATCTGATAGAAAGTTTCAAAGTTAAGCCGAGGGTTTTTATAAGCGCCTCTGCGATAGGTTATTATGGTTCTTGCGGCGATGAAGAACTCACTGAAACTCACGGGTCAGGTGCAGATTTTCTTGCTCAATTAAGTCAGGACTGGGAAGAAGAGCTTTTGCCACTCTCATACGGAGAGAGAGGCACGCGTGTTGTAGCCCTTAGAACGGGGATGGTGCTTGCGACTCAAGGGGGCGCCTTGGATAAACTTATTCCACTATTCAATATGGGGTTGGGTGGAGTTCTTGGCGGTGGCCAGCAGTGGATGAGTTGGATTCATATTGAGGATGTTGTGGGGTTGATCACGCATGCGCTTGAGAAGCCATCCTTATTCGGAGCTATAAATGTTGTATCGCCAGAACCGGTTACCAACGAGAATTTTACAAGGACACTGGCTGAGGCCCTTGGCGGAAGGGTTGGTCCGAGAGTTCCTGAGTTCGCAGTGAGTACTGCGATCGGCGAGATGTCGAGCCTCGTCCTCAATTCACAGAGGGTTCTTCCAGTAAAAGCATTGCAGACAGGCTATCATTTTAAGTTTCCGAAATTAGAAATGGCACTAAAAGATGTTTGCTCTGTACACGCCGAAGGAGGGGGGTATTTTCAGCGTGAGCAATTTATTCCTCTGAGTCCTGAGAAAATATTCCCATTTTTTAGCGATGCTAAGAATCTGCAGAAGATCACGCCGCCGACGCTTAGTTTTAAGATATTAGAGCAGCCTTCAAAGCCTCTTTCTCAAGGAGATGAAATTCGGTATAGTATAAAAATCCATGGAGTTCCAGTGGAGTGGGTGACGGTTATAGAGGATTGGGAACCTCCTTTTAAGTTTGTCGACACTCAAAAAAAAGGTCCTTACAAGCTTTGGCATCATACTCATGAGTTTATTGCCGTTGTGGGAGGAACTTTGATGGTCGATCGGGTGCGCTATCGGTTGCCTCTTGGTGTGATAGGCGGCCTCGTCGCGGGCGGCTTTGTTCGGAAGGATATCGAAGAAATATTTAACTATCGTAGGAAGTATCTTTCGCAGAATCTAGAAAGAGACCTTCAGAGTATAAAATAATTTCTTGGGCGATATTGAGTCCAGTGCATTTCTCAATCCCTTCGAAGCCGGGGCTGGGGTTAACCTCTAAAAGAAGACTGCCTCGGTGCGAGCGCAGAAGGTCCACGCCGGCATAATCTAAGCCCAGGCGCGCGACAGCATTTAGGGAGATACCCCTCTCTTGTTCTGAAATATTTGTTATTAGAGCCTTGCCTCCAAGAGCGAGGTTTGAACGAAATTCTTTGTCGGGATTTGCAGAAGATCTTTCAATGGCGCCAACAACCTTTGTCCCAATAACGAAGATTCGAACATCATGCCCGGCGGACTCTTCGATAAATTCTTGGAGCATAATTTGATCGTGAGGTATGTTCGCAAGGCGGGACTTTAGCTCCGAAGGTGTTTTGCAAAGAAAAACCCCCTGGCCTTGCCCCAAAAGGCAGTCCTTCACAATTACTGGAAATCGAGTAGCAGAAGTGAAGATTTCTGGGTGCGGAAGATCTTTTAAAATCTCAAGCGCGATTTTTTTATTTCGCGCCTGATGAAATGCAGAGGGCGGATTTAAAATTCTTTTCTGTGGAAATTTTTCGGCATACTTTCTTAGAAACAACATGGACTCTTGGTAACGAAAGCTTCCGAGGCGAGGAATAATCAAATCGACAGTTTTTTTATCGTAAGAAGACTCGGGGTGCTCGACCAAAGGATGGTGATTTCGTTTTTGTAGCTCTTCGCTGAGGCGCCGCGTGGAGTAGGTATTTGGAAGGCGGCTTAAAATTAGAAAGTTCATTTCCTAGCCTTTATATTCTAAGAGATTTGAATAGAATATACCAATATGTCGCCATCAAGTAACTATTCAAATAACGAATCAAAGATCGTCGCTGAGCTCGAAGGGCGAGATCGTATCGAAGTCGAAGGCTCGAAGGTGCGTTTTTTTGGGTGCTCTGAATTGACGGATTTGATGAAGTCGATGCGTAAGTCCTTCGGCTCAGATCTTAAGGGATGGCCTCTTCCGAGCGGCTCGTCTCATTCGGAAATTCTTTTGCGTGAGATGGTTTTGAAACTGCGAGGCGAATGGAGCTATCCTTATAAAGAAGCAGAAGTCTGTCATTGCCGAAGCGTTTCATGTAAAACTATTGATGATGCGATCGTGGCGGGCGCCCATACGACAGAGGCTGTGAGTCGGCAGACCACGGCGAGCACGGCTTGTGGGACCTGTCGGCCCGAGGTGCTGAGGATGATTGACTATCGCTTGCACGGAGGTTTGCTGAGCTCCTCAACAAAGAAGAGCGCATAGCCATCGTTACTTTTTCGGCTCTTTTCCGGTATTGTCTTCGATAATTTTTTCTGGAAACACTCCATGCTCAAGATAATAATTTAAAAGAGGTTTTAGCTTTCTTCTGCAGGAACCTCCGCAGGGGCCAACTCCGGCTGTCGTTTGGTCAAATATTTTATTTAAGGTGTCGCATCCGCCCGTTTTAATAGCGTCTTCGATGGTTTCTCGGCTTACATTGTTGCATCGACATATGATCTCTGTGCGTTTTCTTTTCTGCATACTATGTGATTTGCGAAATTTTCTTTGTAAGATCTTTAACGATTTTATCTTTTAAATCGACGTAGTTTCCTTTGATGAAGGCGCCGGAGGCATGGGTGTGTCCGCCACCGCCAAAGCTTTCGGCGACAGTGAGAACTTCGAGCTTAGACTTGCTGCGAATACTCAGTTTGTATTCATTCTCAGCATCTTCTCTGAAGATAACGGCCGCTTCGAGGGTTTCTATATTCATAATCATATCGATGACGTCTCGGGCTTCGTCTGGCTCCATGTTATGAGCAATAAGGTCAGCGTCGCGTAAACGCAAGACAGCCAGTTGTCCATGACAGAAGTATTCGATTTGTCCGAGGGCTTTTGCTAAGAAAGCCATCTTCTGTACTGTTTGATTTCCGAACAGAGCTCTATGGACTTCTTGAGGATTTGTTTCAAATTTTAAAAGTTCAGCGGCGATAAGATGGGAGGTTGGAGAATTACGGATATACCTGTAGAGTTGGGTGTCAAAGGTGATGCTCGTATAAAGGGCGCGGGAGATATCAGCATCGAGTTCGATGCCAAGGTCTTTAATCATACGGTAAGCGAGTTCCCCCGTGGAGGCGGCAGTAGTGTCGACGAAAGAACTACTCCCTGGTTGCGGTCCCTTTTGCAGGAGGGGGTGGTGATCAATAAATATGATTTGTGAAACATGTTTTTTGAGTCCCGAGAAGAGCGGCTCGAGAAGTCGCTCGTCGTTTGTGTCAAAGATCAAGCAGAGATCGGCATCTAAATCCATCGCGGGGTTGTTTTGAAAAAGGGAGATGATTTTATCAGTTGCTAAAAAACGGTATTTTCTAGGGGTGCTATCGACATTGATGATGCGAACATCTTTCTTTATTTTTTTTAACGCATAATAAATTGCAAGTTCTGCCCCCAGCCCATCTCCATCACACTGGCGGTGGGTGGATAGAATAATTCTCTGAGACTTTTTGATAAGATCTGTAATATTTGTCACTGTGTGTCCAGTCTGCAAGCAAGATTCATTTTAGTGGGTTTTGGGTGAGCAGGCTACTCGGTCTAGTACAAACTAGACACCCATGGCGTGCTGCGAGGCGAAAAAAAGATTGCGATTTAGACTGGATTTAAGTAGAACTTTGGCTCCTGTTTTTGGAAAAAGGAGCTATTCATGGCTGATACACTTCCTATGACTGCCCGCGGAAAAGCAATGCTTGATGCGGAGCTAAAAAAATTGATGCTCGAGGATCGCCCAGACGTAATTCGGGCTATTGAAGAGGCAAGGGCCCACGGTGATATCAGTGAAAATGCTGAATATGATGCGGCAAAAGAGCGCCAAGGAATGATTGAGGGTCGAATTGCCGAAATTCAAGGCAAAATTGCGGGAGCGGAAATTGTAAATCCCGCCGAGATCAAATCAGACCGTATCGTTTTCGGAGCTCATGTCGTCATCGCCGATGAGGAAACAGAAGAAGAGGCGAGCTACCAAATTGTGGGCGTGGATGAGGCGGATGTTAAAAAAGGCACTATTTCAATTCTCTCTCCACTAGCTCGGGCGCTGATTGGAAAAAAAGTCGGGGACGTGGTGACGGTACAAAGTCCTAAGGGCGATAAGGATTACGAAGTAATTTCTTTTCAATATAAATAAGCATTGTCGACCTCACAAAGCTTGGTCAAAATAAGCTCATGAGGTCCTATCCAAAAAAAGTTGCAAGCCAAGATCATCACGAAAAGCATCTTATTGCCGAGCAGCCCGCGAGACTCATAATTTCTCTCGGTTTGGTTTTATCGTTGATTCTTGGATTTTCAATTCGCGGACTTGTTGCTCCTAATAAAATCAAGTCTATGATTGAATCGGCGGCTTCAAAAATTCACAAAGATATTTTTGTCACTTTTGAAGCGGCCCACTTGAGCCTTCGCCAGGGACTTATCCCTCGTTTCGCTGTTATTATTCAGCAAGTTCAGATGGAATCTACGAACGAGTGCTGGATGAAACCTCGCCTAATCGCAAATGAAATAAGGTTGCCACTCTCGCTATGGTCCATTCTTCAAGGGGAAAACCCAATCTCGCGGGTTGAGGCTGGCTCTGTAGAAATTCGATTTCAAGCTGAACACATGAAGTGCGAAGAGTCGCTTTCTCAGCCAGAAAAAACTCATTCTAAAATCAAACAATTTGTCACCCTCAAGGCGAGCGGGGGAGGCGATAAGAGGGAAGGATCTTCGTCTCCCCAGGTCCGTGCAGTTTTGATCGATCAACTGAATATCGCAGCGCCCTTTATGGCAGAGCCGTTAGAGATGTCTTCTTTTGCAATACTTCTGAAGTCCAACGCTCCTCGGGTTATAGAAATGACGGCAAAAACGCACTTAATCAAGGATGCTCAGGTCGCGGGGGATTATATGTCTCATGCTGCGATTTGGGGAGAGTACACGGAGTTTCCAAAGAAATCCTTAAAGGCAACTCTCTCAGGGAACTGGCGCGAAGGCAGCTATCAGCTCAAGTCCAGTTATCTGTTAAGCGAAGAAGATCTGAACTCAGAAATAGAAATAAAACATCTTCCGATAAACCAAGTCGTTCAGGTTTTTAAAAAAATGAATTGGCTTAAAGAGGATTTAAATGTTCGCCAGGTTTGGGTTTCGTTAGCGGCACAAATGTCTGCCAAGAAGTCTGAAATAAAAAAAGCAGGGATTTTGATCCGCGATCTTCGTTTAGAAGGGGACCTTGGTGACGTGACCTCATCCGAGATCAAGGTTCTCTCTTTGGATCCCATCAAATATGCACCCTTCACTTTAGAAATGCAGCGGCTCAGTTTAGAAAAAATATTTTCAGCAATGAATCGTCCTCACCCCTCGGGAACCCTCGGGGATATGGGGAAGTTTACGGGGACGGCTCACTTCGAAGGGGACGGACGTATTGACATTTCGGGGGTTCATCGTGGGCTTGAATTTATTTTTTCAAACAAGGGGCAACGAGAAGTTCAGCGTCTTAAAGAAGTCTCGGGTCAAATGACACTAAAAAATGATCGTTGGGTGGTTGATGTTTCACGCTTTATTCCTGAGCAGGGAACTTTTGACGGAGGGGTCTTCTTGCAGGCAGATCGAGATTTGAAATCCTTCGCAGTCAAAGTGAAGGCCAAACAATTTAGCTTTTCACCGGCTGTCGTAAAGCTCATGACTTCGGGCGGACGACTAGGCCCCTTTCAGGGAGATATTCAGCTAAAATATGTTGAGGGTAAATTAAATAACTTAAAAGGGGTGCTCACCTCGGACTCAGGTGATATCGACGGCGTTCAATTTGATAAACTAAAACTTCAACTTGATTACTTGTCAGGAGAAATAACGAGTCAGATGCAAATTCAAAAACTTGCAGTCAGAGTGGGATCGTCGGGATTTAAAGTTATCAAAGAGCTTATAGAGCCTGAGTGGATGCGCGAAGGGGTCTTGGGTTTAAAAAACATTTCAACTCAGCTTCGCACCAAGGATTTAAAATTTTTGGCCTGGAAGGGGCTTCAGGCGCAATTAGAAGTTACCGGTGGCAAAATTTCGTCTGATGGGGAGTGGAATAGTGAGGGGACCTTGAGTGGGCAAATTCTTACCCACTCTGTAAAAGAGCCTCGCAAGTGGCTTCTTGGGGGAATCCGTGATGCTCCTATTTTTTCGCTACAAGAGACGGCAAGAAAGAAATTCGAATGATGCTCGAAGAAAAACGCTTTCAGTGCCATCGGGGATTTTGTGCGAATGGGGTCCTTGAAAACACTCTAGAGTCGCTGGAAGCCGCCGTTGCAAAAGGGTACGACATGGTGGAGTTTGATGTCCGCCTGACTCGGGATTATGTTCCTGTTTTATATCACGATAAAGACTTAAAGCGTTTGCACCAAGTTCCAGTTGAGATTCGTGCTTTGACTTTGCATCAATTGAAGGTTTTCGCGCCCAATGTAACAACTCTAGAAGGAGTTTTTGCCTCTCGTTCCTTATCGCAGATTTTTTTGAATATTGA
>JAMIQD010000232.1:0-4023 GCA_035914755.1 Pseudobdellovibrionaceae bacterium
GGAGACGAGTTGATGGTCATAATTTCACGCTCAATACTTGAAAGCCAACCGGGGGCAAAAATTGTCGGCGACGTAAAGTGCTCTGACCGACTTTATAGCGACATTTCTAAGCGGGGAGGCGTCCCCATTATGTGGAAAACCGGCCACAGCCTAGTAAAAGAAAAAATCAAAGTGGAGGGGGCTCCCTTTGGCGGCGAAATGAGCGGACACATTTTTTTTGCAGATCGAAATTACGGCTACGATGATGCTCCTTATGCCGCCCTTCGACTTGTCGAAATACTTTCAAAGTCTGGGAAAACCATTCCACAGCTCCTAGAGGGGCTTCCCCCCGCATTTAATACTCCAGAAATTCGTATAGATACCACCGAGGAAAAAAAGGTTTTGATTGTTCAGAAAATGATAGAAGCCTTTGGCAAAGGCGGCGCGGATTTTAAGGCTAACTTAATTGATGGAATTCGCCTTAGCTTTGCGGATGGTTGGGCTCTTTGTCGATCGTCTAATACTCAGCCCGTTCTTGTTGTACGCTATGAAGCTACAACTAAAGAGGGTCTCGAACGAATAAGGACACGCGTTGAAGACGTCGTTAATCGGTATCTATAATATTTGATTTTAAATAGGGGACATTAAAAAAAAGGCCGGCAGGAATGCCAGCCTTTTTTATTTTTCCTAATAAAATTAAGAAAGTCGCAAAGCGATCAAAAGCGCATAGATAACAAGAGACTCGATCAGAGCAAGACCGATAATCATTGGCGTCAAGATTTTTCCTGAAGCCGCTGGGTTGCGAGAGATGCCGTCAAGTGCAGATGCTGCTGCCTTACCTTGAGCCATGGCGCCGCCGAATGCTGCTAGTCCGATTGCTAATGCTGCTGCAATAGAAACCATGCCCTTGTCTGAGCTCGCTGCCGCGGCCTCTTGTGCAAAAGCTGGTGCCGCCGCCATTGTTGCCGCCAAAGCTACGATCATTTTTGTGCTGAAGTTTTTCATTGGTGTTCTCCTTTTAACTTCTTATATTATATTTAGATTAGCTGCCTATTAATGCTCATGTGCTGTAGCAAAAGCAACATATACCATAGACAATAATGTAAAAACGAATGCCTGAACAAATGCTACGAACAGCCCCATTATATAAAATGGAAGGGGCGCGCCAATTGGGATTAGATCAAGAAATACCGACACAACAGTGTGATCTCCCATCATGACATTCGCCAAACGAAGACCCAAGCTAAACGGACGAACCATGTGTGAAACGAGTTCAATAACAAACATCAACGGTGCTAAAAAAATCACCGGGCCCATAAAATGTTTTAAGTAGCCAACGAGACCATTCTCTTTGATTCCAAGCGCGTTGTAGGTCAAAAACATAAACAGACCCATTCCGAATGTTGTATTTATGTTTTCTGTTGCCGGCGTCACGCCTGGGATAATTCCAATAAGATTATTAAAAAACACAAAAAAGAACACCGCCGTAAACATCGGCGTAAAATGACGACCATGATGCCCAATCACTGTATCAACAAGGCTCGCAATAAACTCGGTTATGAGTTCAAGCAGCCCTCGTAAGGAAACCTTTCCTGCTGGCACGACCGCCGAGTCGCCATTTCCAAGTGCCGCGCGACCGACAAGACCGATGCCAACAAGTGCAAGGCTTGCAAAGGCAAAAGTTGCCACGGCAACTTTATCGTGATCGTGACCTACTTGAGGAATTAGTTGTGTCCAGTTAAAAGCCATTCGTTACTCTTCTTTAAAAAACCCAACGGTTGTTCCATAAACTATTGAGGCTATCATTATGCTTGCCACACCCGCCGCAAACCAAAAAGGCAACAACCACGGCTGGTTTACTAGTTGATAAATAATGACCCCTAAAATCGCGTACTTAAATACAATGATAAGAACAGACAGCGCAACGAGTTTTTTTCGAAAAACTAAATTCCACCCGATTCCGAGCAAAATAAAGTTGAATGTGATTAAAAGGCCGCCCGAAAGGAAGGATTCTGCCGATTGACGCGGCCCGAAAAACCAAAGGGACAGAAATCCTGCTAAAATTATTGGCACCTGAAACAACAATATTCTTTTCATTTTTTGCTCTCTTCGCCGCGTGACTCTTCGCTTTGAATCTTCCCTAAAAGAAGAATTACGTGGGTGAGCCAGCTGACAAGGCCGATCAACATGAGCGCAATGAGCGCAATGCCTTTTGTTTGGTATTTCTCGTCTATGCTCTGCCCAAGATATATAGCGGCTACCTCGATACCTACAAGCTCAAAACCTATCGAAGCAAATATTAGATACTTATTCATTATTTTCTAGGACCTCGAGCGCCAGGCCGATTTTTTTCGCGTTCTTTCAGTCGTTTAATTCGTAGCTCTATATAGTCTTGTTGCGAAAGCTTTTCTTTGTTGCTCTCAAGCGTGCTTATCGCCTCTTTATAGTTGCCGCTTTCTTCTAGACAAACAGAAAGTGTTTGATAAACATTTTCTTGGAGGGCCTTCTGCGGATAAAGTTCTATAACTTTTCTTAAGCCCTCTATCGCCTTTGCATATTCTTTTTGGGCAATATAGATGTTAGCTTTTAGCACCAATGCGGAGAATCTTTCGCTCGCATCTATGTTCCGTTTTAAAACGTCATCGAGTTCGCTGTGTGCCTGAAAAAAATTATTTAGATAGTAGTTCGAGCGCGCTATGTCTAACTTGTATCTTGCTACTTCTACGTCTGTTTCAGACTCAGTAATGAGCTTATTGAGTTCGACAATTGCCGCTTCATAGTTTTGTAACTGATCAAAATAGATACTTGCTAACTGCTTTTGCGAAGATACTCTTTCGTTTGGGTCTTTGGAGTGCAAAACCAAAAACTGATAATAATTGGCACCCCGACGAAATTCTTTGATTTCGAGTGTTGCGATCCGGGCGCCTTCGCGCGCGGCCTTTAGGGCGTATTCGCTTTCTGGTGCGCGCTTCATTACATGATCATAGGAAGTTAGTGCTGATCTGTAGAGACCCTTTTTTGCGGCCTCCTTACCCATCTCAAAATCTTTCGCTTCCGGCGCGGAGCAGGCAAAAAGACCAAGACCAATTAATAGCCCTAGGCTTCTTGCCCGAAGGCACATTTAGTGGAGCCCCTCGCCAGCGACCTCTTCATCATCAATAACAGCAAGGCTTGTAACCATCTCTTCTTTCTCGGAGAGATTGATCAGCCGCACGCCCTGGGTGTTTCTTCCCAAAACAGAAATATCAGAAACTTTCATACGAATATTTTGCCCGTTGTCAGTTGAAAGTATGACCTCTTGTGTTGCCTTTACTTTTCGCGTTCCAATAACAAGTCCTACTTTGTCCGTTGTTTTTTGCGTGATAATGCCTACGCCGCCGCGACTTTGAATTCGATACTCTTCTAGCTCAGATCTCTTTCCATATCCCGCTTGTGTTACCATTAGGATTGTGTCACGACTTCCTTTTTCGAAAACTTCCATGCCGATTACAATGTCGTCTTTTGCCAGAGTCATTCCTTTTACGCCTCTGGCTGTTCTACCCATGGGGCGAACATCCGATTCGTTAAATCGAATCGACATTCCTTCTTTTGTGGCAATGAAAATATCGCTTGTGCCATCTGAAATTTTGCAATCAATAATCGCATCATCCAGATCTGTTGTTAGCGCAATCAAGCCTGCCGTTCGCGGATTTGAGAATGAGTCCAAGGAGGTTTTTTTAATAATCCCCTTTTCTGTAAGCATAACGATATATTTATTCTCTTCGAACTTATCAATTGGGAGAATAGCCCTTACTTTCTCGTTTGGAGATAGCTGAACTACGTTTGCAATCGCCTTGCCTTTAGAAGTGCGCGTTCCTTGAGGAAGCTTGTGTACTTTGCACCAGTACAGCTTTCCTTTGTCCGTAAAGACTAAGAGCATCGTTTTTGTGCTCGCCGTGAAGATATTATTCACATAGTCTTCTTCTTTCGTTTCCATGCCTTTTAGGCCTTTTCCGCCGCGCTTCTGAACCCGGTACTCTTCAACAGGAATACGCTTTATGTATC
>JAMIQD010000233.1:0-7214 GCA_035914755.1 Pseudobdellovibrionaceae bacterium
CGACTTGCTTTTTGCTCGTTATCTTTCGCATGGAGACACTCTGCACCCCTGCCTTCTTCCGGGAAATATACAGGAGTGTTTTGAATTCGGACAACTCTGCTTTGATCTTGCCGAAGGCTTGCAACAACTAGTGATTGTACTCAGCGATCTTGATTTAGGAATGAATCAATGGATGTCAAAAGAACTCATCTTTCCAACAAAACCCTTCGACCGAGGTCAACTTTTAAGTCTTGAAGACCTTGAACGAAACTCAGATTTTATTCGCTACCAAGATAAAGACAAGGATGGAATCTGCGCCCGCACTTTACCAGGAAACAAACATCTACAAGCCGCTTACTTCACCCGAGGTTCAGGCCACAACGATAAGGCCCAATATACAGAAAATGCAGCCGAGTATCAGGCCAACGTCGACCGGTTAAAGATTAAAAACGAAACCGCTAAAAAACTAGTGCCGGCCCCTGTTATTTATGGAGCTCATTCGCCAATTGGAGTCATTAGTTATGGCAGCACTGACTCTGTCTTAATAGAAGCTCAACATCTTCTGAAAAATAAAAATTTAAGCATTGATATCTGCCGCATCCGCGCCCTGCCTTTTACTACAGACGTTGAGAACTTTATTTCGACTCATAATCAAATCATCGTGATCGATCAAAACTCTCAAGGACAAATGAAAATGCTTTTGTCGATGGAGCTTTTAAATGCAGGCCAAAAGCTTCTTTCATTGAAATACTACAACGGCGAGCCTCTCTTTGCCGAGACTCTTGTGACAGATATTCTGAAAATTCTCAGCACACAATAGGAGCGTAAATTGGACGCGCAGAAAACAAATAGGATTGGACTTACGAAAGAGGACTACAAGGGAGCTCCATCCACACTTTGCACGGGCTGCGGTCACGACTTACTTTCCGCACATATCATCTCGGCTTGTTATAGCGCAGGCATCAGTCCCGCAGAGTTAACAAAAATGTCAGGCATAGGTTGCTCCTCAAAAACACCCGCGTATTTCATGTCTAAATCCTTCGCTTTCAACTCTATGCATGGCCGCATGGCCTCAATTTCGACTGGCGCTAAGCTTGCAAATAGAAATTTGCGACTACTCGGTGTCAGCGGCGACGGCGACACCGCAAATATTGGTCTCGGTGGTTTTATTCATGCAATTCGCAGAAATCTTCCGATTTGCTATTTAGTGGCGAATAACGGGGTTTATGGCCTAACAAAAGGACAGCTCTCTGCCACCGCTGAAAAATCATCGAGCACCAAAAGTGGCCAAACTAGCTCATTTGAAACTCTCGACCTGTGCCTGTTAGCCCTCGAAAGCGGTTGTAACTTTGTTGCAAGATCCTATGTTGGCGATCCCAAACAACTAGTGCCGCTCATTCAGGCAGCGCTTGAACACGATGGCACCGCAGTTATTGATGTCATTTCACCTTGCGTGACATTTAATAATCACGATAGCTCTACCAAAAGCTACACCCATTTAAAAAAGAATGAAAGGCCACTACAGGATCTCGAGTTTGTTATCGAAACAGAACCTCCCGCCCGCATGGAGCAAGACACCCAAGAAATACACTTAAATCCTCACCACAAGCTATTGATCCGCAGAATGGACTCTCAATACAAAGGACTACAAGATCGAACGGAGGCCATTCGTAGCATTCACGAATCTCACGCAAAAGAAGAGATCTTGACTGGCTTGTTTTATCACAACAGCCAAAATTCTGGCATGTGTGACCAGCTCGCCATGACAGACAGCCCCTTGGCATCACTCCAAGAATCGGAGCTGAGGCCCTCGCTCGCTGAATTCGAGAGTATTTTAATGTCGTTTAAATAGAAGGCACCGCGCAGCGCCAACAGAAGTCCTAAGAGCTCGGCGTTAAAGTAAAAATCGCTTTGGCATTTGGGTCCTATCAGGCCATGATCACGCGATGAATTACTCAGAAATCAGAACTGCCGCGCAACTAGATACGCCCGCCTCTTTTTCTCCGGAATTAGAAATTTTCACTCATCATTTTCCAAGCAGTCCGCTTTTGCCGGGAGCCCTTTCTGGCTTACTTCTTGCCGAGACCTGCGGTGGCGCCAACTGGTCATTAAATAAAATCAGTGGCCTTCGCTTTCGAAAGCCTCTCACTCCAAATTTACCCGTCGTGTTTTCTTGCAAGGTCTTACAGGAATCACCAGCTGAAAAGGTCTGCGCCGGAAAGATCCTCAGTGCCTCTGAAACAATCGCTGACGGAGAGTTTACCTTTACAAAAGTCCCGCTTTCGCAAGCGAAGGGCTCTCGAGACAAATCGAATGTCGCCTTTTGGACCTCCGCTCAAATTCGCGAATACTTGCCGCATGGGGAGCCCATCGTGCTGATTGATGAGCTTGTTGAGGTCCGTTATCCGATTGAAATTCAAGAGGCTCTTTCTGGGAAAAATGAGTTTAGCTTAGATCAAGCCCAATTGGTGGGGACAAAGGTTCATACAAAGTCGAACCTCGAACCTGAAAACTTTTGGTTAGACCAGAAGCTCCTCCCCTCAGCCATCCTTAGCGAATTGGTAGCTCAGGCCGGCGCGCTGATCTTAGCTCCCTTTTTTAAAGGCACAAAGCCGCAGGTTTCTCTTCTTGGCTGCGACACTGAGTATTTTGCCTTAGCCGAAGCCGGCGCCACTATTGATACTTTTGTAGATTTAACTCGCGCAAAACGCCTCGGCAAAATGGGCAACATGATCCTATTCAGCGGCGAATGCTACGTTGGACAAACAAAAATAGCCCAAGTAAATCTCAATGCCATGGCAAGTTTTTAGGAAGTCAGATTCCCCTTGCCGAAGCTGTCAAGGTCTGGCTAATAACAGACCATGGAACTGCATAATTTAAAACGACCGGAGCTACTGCTTCCGGTAGGCACAAAAGAAATGGCCCTGGCGGCCATCCACAATGGGGCGGATGCCATCTTTATGGGTGTCCCCGGTTTTAATGCCCGCGGCAGAAGCTACGATTTTCAAATTGATGAGGTCAAAGAGATCATTGAGACCTGCCACCTCTATGGCGTAAAAGTAAACCTCGCATTTAATATACTGATCTTTCAAAATGAGCTCCCTAAAGTTGTCGAGGTTCTTGAGAAAATTCTTCCCCTAAAGCCAGATGCCTTTATTGTTCAAGATTTGGGTATGGTGCGCCTCCTTCGCCAAATGGCACCAGGACAGCGAGTTCACGCCTCCACCCAAATGAGCATTAGCAACGCCGAAGCGATCAAATGGCTGGACGATTTAGGAATTCAGCGTTTTGTCTTAGCCAGAGAAAATTCAATTCAAGAAATTAAAGCGATAAAACAAAACACCACGAAGGAGATCGAGGTCTTTGTCCATGGCGCTTTGTGCGTTAGCTATTCGGGGCAATGTTTTACTTCAGAGGGCATCGGCGGACGATCCGCAAATCGGGGCCAATGTGCACAAAGTTGCCGTTTTAGTTATGAGATGCATGTTGATGGCGAAAAACGAGATCTGCACGGAAAGTCCTTTTTAGTCTCCCCTCAAGACCTTTGCGGCATCAATGAGGTTTCTAGCCTTATGGAGGCGGGTGTTGACTGTTTTAAAGTCGAAGGGCGCCTAAAGACACCAGAGTACGTGGCCACCGCCGCACGAAGTTTTGACCAGGCGATAAAAACAGCCCAAGAGAGGCGGCCTCTCTCTCATCCGATTTTTTTAAAAAAAGAAATGGCCGCGTCTTATTCGCGCGGTTTCTACAGTGGATGGTTTCATGGCGTCAATCATCAAAAACTGGTTGAAGGCACCTTCAGCTCTCATCGGGGATTTGAGTTTGGCAAAATTCTTCGCGTGAGCGGAAGCTCCCTCGAGGTGGAGCTGACTGAAGAGATTTTTCAGCAAGGGCTAAAAACCGACTTTGTTAAACCTGGTGATGGCATTCTTTGGGTGTACAAAGATCACAAGGGACAAAGTGCCGAAAAAGGTGGTTTTGTATTTTCAGTCAAGCCCCTTTCTGAGCGTCGTTTTGAACTTGAGTTCTCAAGAGAGCTTGAGATGGACGGCCACTACTTGGGCGCCCGCGTATTCTATAACCACGATAAAGACCTAAAAAAAGACGTGGCTCTCAGCGTGGACGACAAACAAAGAAAAAAACGCGTCGCCGTTTTTATTCATGCAGAGGCTTCTCTTGGCAAGCCGCTAAAGGTAGAATACTCCGACGGAAAAAATGTGGTTTCAGCTTACTCCGAAAATGTCTGTGAAACGGCTAAAAACAAAGGGCTGCAACCACCTGATTTACAAGAAGAGCTCTTTTCTTTGATGGGCAGTCCTTTCCGCGGCGAAGGTTTTACCTGTAAATTGGATTCAGCGGCACCACTTTTTTTACCCCATCGACAAATCAAAGAATTGCGCCAACAGCTCGTCAAAAAGCTGACAGACTTACGCATGCAAAATGGGGAAGGCCAAGCCATCACTCCTCCTCCGCAAGTTTTAGAATGGATCGAGAGCAAAAAAGCAGTTCGCAAAAAAACGCAAAAGGTCCAGCTCAACTTGTTGCTGCGTGAAAAAGCACAAGTGGAAGATGTGACAAAAGCCCTCACAAAGGGCGAATTGCACCTTGCTGGAATAAATCTGGTAATTTTGGATTTTGAATTTGGCCGAGATTATGAGGACAGCTTAAACCTCTTAAAACAGCATGGATTAAAAGTTGGAATTGCCACCACTCGTATTTTAAAACCCAATGAGCATCGCAATATTAAGCAGTTATTAAATTTAAATCCCGATGCTATTTTAGCTAGAAACCTAGGGGCCGTTCAGTATTTACAAGCAAATGGGTATCAGGGACAGATTCTGGGCGACTTCAGTTTAAATGTCGCCAATCACTTGACGGCGCAATACCTTTTAGAAAAAGGAATATCTAGCCTTTGTTTGGGTTATGATCTTAATCATCTCCAGGTCAGTGAACTGATTCAGTCAGGCGCTGCGGACCATTTTGAAGTGACCGTATATCAATATATGCCAAGCTTTCACATGGAGCATTGCGTGTTCGCGGCCTTCTTAAGTAAAGGATCCAGCTACCGAGATTGCGGAAGGCCCTGCGAAAAACACGAAGTAAAGCTCAAGGATCAATTTGGACATTGGCACCAGATTAAACCAGATCAAGAGTGCCGCAATACAATGTTTAATGGCACCTCGCAATCAGCGGCCCGTTATCTGAAGGACTGGGAAGCTTTAGGGCTAGGCTACATTCGCTACGAAGCTCTCAAAGAAAGAGAAGCTGAACTGATAACTAAGATTCAGGCGCATTTAGATTTTATTAACGGCAAAAAAGATTTGCCGTCGTTAATAAAAGATCTTGGAGACGTAGAAAGTTACGGTCTTTCTGAAAGTCATTTTCAGAGAGAAAAAGAATATCAAAGCCGCAAGAAGTAGGCTGCGTAAACCCAACTTACTTCAAAGTGCATGACTCTATATCAATAGCGACTATATCAGAATTTTTTAAGACGCCTTTGCTGTAAGCGCTAGAAACCACTGCATCAATCTGCAAGGAGTCTCCGCCCCTGAAATCAGGAAAATCCAACTTTGCAGCAATCATTTTTTTAATAAACACAGGAGAAAGACCTGACTGCGAGCTAAGTGATACTAAGCTTCCACCATTTTTAGAGACCGCTAAAAGACTTACGGCATTAGTAAAGTCGATTTCATCAGAAGGTTGTTTGTTATTATCTTCTATAACCAACTCGGCTTTATATACCCCAAGGGCCTCGCTGTCTTCAATTGCACACAACTGAATTTTTAAATCTGAAATAACATTATCAGAACATTGCTTAAGTTCTAAAAAGCCAGATTTTTGAAGCAAAGTCTGTTTGAGAGTTACAGCCATCTCGATCGGCATCAAGCCGCCAGCACTTGCCTGTAATAAATTAATGTTACACTCTATATTGTTAGCAAGGGCTGTTGAAGAAATGGCCAGAAAGCACAAAATAGTGAATTTTTTTCGCACAATGACTCCTTATCATTTACTTTTCTTGAACAGCTCAAGCCTCTGCAATTTCAAAGCCCAAAAGCCGAACAACAAATACTATATTTCTGATTTGTACTTTGCGCTCAAATACTTTTCATATTCTTTTAGAATAGTCTGCATCACGCTTTTTAAAACTTCGTCGAACAAGGGGTCTTTCGCAGGTGTTGCACTTTGCTTTAGGAATTCGGACAAAATCTGTTCTTCTCTCTCGGGGCTTAAAAATGGCAGGCCCTGATCTTGCTTGATCTTCCATATGGCCATCGTCAGATCACGCCTTCGCAAAAGCAAAGCCTGCAACTCTTTATGTACCTGATCTACTTGCTGACGCAGACTTGCAATAGTGTCCAAAACAAAACCTGCCCTTTCGTTTAATAAAAATTAATCCAGACGGAAGAGGGCAAATTTTAGGTAGCGCAGCTCTTCCATCGCAAGTGGATACGGATGGTCTACCGGCTGCCCACCCATATAAACTAATGTGGCTTTTTTTCGTGCCCGCGAAAAAGCCTCTTGGCAAATATCCATAAATTCCTTTGACGAAATATGGCTCGAACACGAGCTGGCCGCAAAGAGACCTTCTGAATTTACCAGCTTAATCGAGTTCGAAAAGACTTTCGTGTAGGCCGCCTTGGCCTGTTCTACCGATTTTTCATTCGGTGCAAAGCTCGGCGGGTCTGTGATGACTAGGTCGTACTTTTTCTTTTCGGTGTTTTGCTGTTCAAGGTACTCAAAGGCATCTGTCGCAATGTCTTTATGAACGGTCTTAAGATCATTGATTGCAAAATTGCGATCAACGGCTTGAATGGCCACTTTGGCAATATCCACACTGGTTACTTCTTTGGCTCCCCCCTTGGCGGCAAAGATTGAAAACCCTCCGGTATAGCTAAACATGTTAAGGACCGTCTTGCCTGCAGAAAAGTGTTGAATCATCTTTCTGTTATCGCGTTGATCCAAAAAAAATCCTGTTTTCGCTGCATCTCGAATATTGGAGGCAAACAATACGCCATTTTCAAGAAACTGAACTTCCGCGGCTAAGGTGCCAATGATGTTGACGCCCTTTTCCTGTTCATCGTTGCGGCGCTTTAGATATACGCATTTTATTTGCGGAAATGAGGCCTGAATTTTTTCGGCAATGACCTTGGCGTTCCAGGTCTTTTCCATAATGGCGTGATCGTGCTTGATAACAGCCGTATCGTTATAAATATCAACAATCAACCCCGGAAAAC
>JAMIQD010000234.1:0-3803 GCA_035914755.1 Pseudobdellovibrionaceae bacterium
TCTCTATCGTGCTCGAAAAATCCAATCATGACAATCAGATGACCTTCACTCCGTTGCCAACGAAATACATTGAATTTCCAGTTTATATTAATGGCGCAGGCATCATGAGCCAGTGCCAACTCGAAATGCAACCTGCGGACGTCTGCCAGATGATTGGCGCAACCCTGACCTCTAACGGAGCTTGCAAACCCGCTGCTCAATGCCAAATTAAGGGTGCTTATGTTGTCTCCTCCTGCTTTCAGCCCTATTCTGGTTGCATGCCGGGGGTTGAAAATCCGGTCACAGGAGCAATGAGCTGCCCTAGCGACAGCACGGCCTCAAAAACAGGGGAATACTCGCAAAGTTTTCAAGTCTCATGCGGAAAAAAATGCAGTTATGATGTCATTAACATTGTTCAATTTTTTGTGTGTATGAAATGTAATTAAAATCTCTAAATGACGTCGAATAAAAATGGCTCCTCAATTTTACTCGCTCTCATCTTAGCCGCCACAGCCTCGGCAGCAATTCTCGTGCTCTATGCTATTTTCGATACCTCCTTGGCCGACCTTAAAACTCTACAGTTAAAAAGCTCCTTTGTGGGATTCGTTTCAAATCTCAAGGCAAGCTTGCAAGATCCACACACCTGTGAGCTTTTACTAAAAGGGCAGCCGATTGGAGGAGGAAACCCCGGCGACACCAACAATCAACTGACTATTGGCGCAAATCCCCCTTATTTCGATCAGCACGGGCCGCTACGAAGCGGCTGGGAATCTTCTTACAAAGAGTTTAGAGTAACCGAAGTAAGGCTAACAACAAACAGACCAATCCCCAGCTCCGCAGGCCCTCTAAGAGGATTAAAGTACGACAAGCTACCAGATATCCTATTTTATAGTTACGACGTGACGTTGGGATTTGACATTATCGGCCTAAGTACAATTGGCCGAACCTCCCTTGCCACTCGAAAATACGCTGAGCACCCTGATTATAAAATTGACCTCGTTGTTAATATTGATAGCGGAACCGGCTTGATTGCCTCATGTCACGGACAAGACTCCATGGCGGAGGCCTGCGAGCTAGCTGGTGGTGCCTACGATGGCAGCTCTGATATGAATGCCTATCCCCAATATCGTTGCCACCCCTATGAGCGATGCTGGGTCGACCAGGGGGGGATTCGTCAGACTCCACAAACTCCTCCCAACATCGCCGCAACCCCTCCAAATTGCCCTTGGCCCTACAACACTCCGTCCTGGGTCGGGCGGCTTAATGGTTCAGACCTGTGGGTTTGCCAGTGGTGCAACAACGGGCGATGGAATCCTGGATTTGATTAATTTCTTAACTCGAAAAAACTGCCTTGTACTCTGAGTCGCCGCGCTTCCAAATCAAACCATCAATATAGTAGTGTGCCATATTAATGCCCATCGAGATGGCAGCTCCAACTATGATAGGCACTGATAGCACCCTGTTTTGATAGCCAGCTAAATCATCCCCTTGTAAATACCAATCGACAACTCCGTAAAGCAGTGCCACCAAAAACACAACGATAAATGCCTGTTGCATTTGATATTTGCGGGTCTTTGTTAAGGCGTGACTCATAAGTAGAAAATACGAAAACCCATGGCAAAAGATTAGTGGCAAATAAATTTGATAAAAAGTCTGACCAAACATCATCGTCGCCGAGTTTAAGACTGCAAGACTCGCCAAGTACATCAACCGGTAACCCTGTCTTTGCGTTACCTCAAGTCGAATGAAAATTAAACTCAAAAATAGCAAAAGCCCAGTGGCCACTCCCATTCTAAGCAGATCAACCACCTCCCCAGGAAAAACTACAAATGGCAAAAGTCCCGAAATAATTAATTGTAAATTGATGTCGGTTCGTAAATGTAAAACTAAAAAGGGAGCGAAAAAACTGACATAACAAAAATACACTTCGAGAGGGTTTTTAGTCTCAGATCTTTGAAACCATTTTAGAACCCCAACATTTTGTCGCAAATGATGAAACACGGTAAAATAAACAAAAATGGACCAAAGATAAGGAATTCGAAAATAAAGCCATAATCCAGTAACCAAAATAAAGCTTAATGTAATCAACCCGAACTTCATTTTCTCGGATCGAGGCCGCTCCCCTCTAAATAACCGAAGCCCCGTCAAAATGACGTGACCATTATCACACAGAATGAGCGCGATAAAAAAATACAACGCAGAAAAGGCCGAGGCAGCCAAAATGGGCGTGAATGAAAAACCCAAACCAATGATTGGCAAAGCAAGAATCAAATAATTAAGCCCAGCTTGATTAAAAATTCCCTCTGTTGATCTTATACACACCCCTCAGAAATTTTTACCGCAATAATAAAAATTTATCTCCCGCACCTCCAGATATGATAATCTCGGCGCATATCAAAACGCAATTCGACAGAATAGTAACTATTTGCGGCACCTTCTGTTTTAGATTTAAACAGACATAAAGACTTCAAATACAAAATAAACCTCCCCCAGCAAGCACAGTTCTTGAAACAAGAGCTGCAGATAAGGGAGCATATTATGTATAAAAAAATTATCGCTATGAGTTTGTTATTCTCGTTTTCAGCCCACGCCTATGATTCAGATCTGACTTGCTTCGCCGCACGAGCCAAGGACACAGATAAAATAAAAACTAGTCGAAACGCCCTTCTTGTTGAAAAAGGCACCCTCGATGCCACTTCGGAAGAGGCGCAACAATCTTATCTACTGATCACCAATAATAAGGGCCTGGCTGTTAGTTTTGTTGGAGCACAGGTTGACGAAACTAAAACTCGCTATCATCGCGTGATCCTCGCAAACAATGGTGAAGTCTCGGCTCGCGTCATAGTGAATCAGGCCGGACAGGCCGACGTCAGTGTGCAAAAATCCGATGGCACTTATTTGGTTTTAAGACAAATCGTTAACTGTCCTAAAAACTAATAAAGCCGCAGTGGAGCTTTTAGGTCATAGACCTTAGGCCAGTGTCCTAAATTGAGACGTTCAGCTTGAGACTCAACTCCGAGTCGGACCTAAATTGGGTCTCAGGTCGAATTTTACGAACAGCGCTGGATCTGGTTTTAAAGCGCGATGGAGTATTACTCCGAAGCCTTCTTAAGAATCGCCTCTGTCACCGTGTTCAAAATCACACCTTGAGGTGAGCTTAGCTGAGCTGCTCGGGTCCACTCCGTCGGAAGTGCCGAGAGGCCACCAACCCAATCGTCGATTTTTAGAGCAGCATCCAGCATCGAAGAGGGACGAGAATCTTTTTTAGGAGTCCAAATAAAATCAGGATGCATGTGGCTATACCACTCGCCGCCAATCACTTGCCCCTGAGAGTTAAGCTCAAGGTCGTAGCGATACTCAACCCAGCGAACAGCATCATACTCTTGGGAGTCATCTAGCTCCCCATCCGCACTGGTCTCAAGAACATATCCCACCCGCATAATAATACCCACAAAGCTCTTCGCCTCTGGTGAGCGAAATTGCGCAAAAGAATCTTTTTTAAAATCTGCACGGCGAACAACAGCTTTTTGTAAAGTCTGCACCGGCTTTCGAGTTTGCGGATTAAAATATGTATAACTATAACCAAGGACTGGTTGATTCCAAACTTCGTAGTCGTAGGTTGAATCGAGCACAAAAGACCGTTTTTGTTCGCCGACCATATTCACAACCGCAAGGTGCCAAGTTGCCGGATTCAAATCAAAACACTCAGGATTTAACAAGCGTCCATTTTTATCGCGCTTCGGATTTTTTTCGTTGCACCGACTCCCTAGAAAAGTCGACATATAGGGATTCGTTGCCCAATTATAACTGACAAGGCCCTTTAT
>JAMIQD010000235.1:0-1702 GCA_035914755.1 Pseudobdellovibrionaceae bacterium
GGGATGAGGTGAGGTCATGGCGAGCAAAAAATATCTGTCAAACGGTACTCGGATTCAATACACGATTACCCGAAAAATTATTCCAGGCAAGAAACTGTATTACTCCTGTAGCAAAGCTGAGGAGGCCATCTATGATGTGTGGATTGCCAAGCTCGAAGCAACGTTGGATTTGGGTGTAATCCCGCCAGAGATTAAAGAAAAATTTGATGGAAAGCACCACGAGCCTGGCGGTACCGATACATTCGCTTGGTTGCTTCGCAGCTATCGAAAGGCCGCGGGGGATCAGAACATCAAAGACGATGACCTCAGCAGACTAGACAAGGTTGCTGAAGAATACGGTGGGACTAAGTTGACTGTCATGAACACCAGCGAGTGGTCCACCAACTTTATTAGCCAACTGAAACGCCAAAAAAATCTCTCTGAAGCGACTGTTCTTCATTACGTCGGCGCGCTTCGCCGTTGTTTGGATTTTGCCGTCCGAAATGGAAAATTATCGTCAGTGTCGCTGCGGTTCGAAAAGCGAGGTTTCGGGACATATACCCCAGCTGACATTGACTGGCTGCTTGGTAACGGCAAAGAGGTAAAGGAAAATAAGCCTCGCTCGCGTCGCCCGACGGTCAAAGAATGGACTGAGATTTTGCGCGTTGCATCCGGAGAAAAGCCAGAAAACCGCCAGAGATCTTTGGAGTTGGAGTTTCAGGCAGCGTTTGAGTGCATCTTGAAAATCGCTCCTGAAACCGCAATGCGGTTATCCGAAATTCATACGCTTCGGCTGTCTCAGGTGAATTTTGAAGAAAGAATTATCCATCTTCCAAGAACGAAGAATGGTTCGGAGCGATTCGTGCCAATGAATTCTTTGGTGGTCGCTTTGATTACCGAGTACCTCGAGCACGTCAAAAATGGCACAAGAGGCATGACGGGCTTTAGTCACGTAAACGACCTTCTGTTTCCGTTTTATCCCGGTGATCTCGATTCGCGAGAGAAAACACAGTTGAGGCGTGCAGCCACTACAAATCTGCTCTCGCATCGATATGCGGCACTCTTCGATGCGGCTGGATGTGGTGATCTTCGATTTCATGACTTAAGGCATGAAGCCGTCAGCCGCCTCTTTGAGCGCACAACTCTTGGTGAAACTGCTATTCAAAAAATTACAGGTCATCTCTCAAAAGAAGCCTTGGCTAGATATCTCAATCTTAGACCTAAATTTCTTGTCGAGCAGATTGAGGGTGCCGCAGGCATGAAGTAACGGATCTACTGCCGGACACACATAGGCAGTTCGTTTCGCTTTCGTCCGGACGGGCGATTGGTTTGGGAAGGATTTACATCCAAAAATGGCATCACGTTTTTTGCGCGTTGAGCGGTTTGTTGAAGAACTTGTTTTTGTAGAAATTCGGCAACATCAATAGGTCTGAAAATCCAACCTCGCCCAATCTTTGCTCCTGGCAATTCACCTTGTTGTGCCAGTTCAAGAACTCGTTGCTCGTGGCACTGAAGTACGTTAGCAACTTCGTCTGTGTTAAGTGTCAATAAGTCATAGCGAATGACCGCATCATGATCAATTCGTGTATGAACGTGTTTGTTATCTGTTTCCTCTTTTTGCTTTTTTAAATTGACAAGTCGAGGTCCAGTTTTCTTTTGAATATCAAATGAATTATTGAGATCGATACCCACAGGGAAAATATTTGGTTCCATGGCCTCAATC
>JAMIQD010000236.1:0-2302 GCA_035914755.1 Pseudobdellovibrionaceae bacterium
CAAGAAAACTATTTTCGATCAAACCGCTCTGGGCGGTCACCACGGTCGCCACGATCAAACCGCTCTGGACGATCGCCACGGTCGCCGCGATCTCCACGATCTGAATTCGCCGCTGCAAAAGCCGCTTTGCGAGCTTGCATTTTTGCTTCACGCTCTTTTTCGCGAGCTGCAGACTCCGCCAAACCTTTTTTGAAGGTTTCCGCGTGCTTAGCTAGAGGAATACGCTCGTCAAGACGAGTGTGCACAAAGCGCAACACTTTCTCGTTATTACGCATTGTACGCTCAAGCTCCATAATCGCTTGTGTGTCAGACTCGAAGTAAGAGTGGAAGAAAACTGCTTTCTTCAATTTGCCAATTGGATTGGCAAGGTTGCGCTTTCCCCAGGTTTCTAGAGAAAATACAGAGCCAGAAAATCCTTCGATTGTAGCTTTGTTTTTTCTAAATAGCTCTTTCTGTTCTTCAACAGACGCATCTGGGTGAACGACAACGATTACTTCGTAAGGACGCTTTGCCGTCGCTTTAGATAGTTCCATTTTCGATCCTTTCGGTTATAGCCCCTGACCCAATGTCAGGAGCAAGGATGACTTATTTAACTGAGCTCGATGGTTTAGCACGCCTAAAGGGTAAGCACAAGCGGGGAGTGTTGAACCGAAGGCAAAAGGCGCCTACAATATTTACATGGTATTATTCTTAGAAGTCCTCGACGGACTACGACAAGGATCACGATTTAAACTTATCCCGGGCCAGGTCATCGGGAGAAGCGCCGGGGAGATCATCATTGAGGATCAAAAAATCTCTAGTCGCCATGCCCAAATTGATCTCGACAACAAACAGCAATTCATCCTTAGTGACCTGGACTCATCAAATGGAATCCTTGCTGCCAATCGCAGGGTTAAAAAACTTGCCCTGATGCCCGGCGTTGTCTTTCGGTTGGGGCGAACTTCTTTTCGTGTCGTCCCGGTTGAAGATGAGCCCTCGGTGGAGTTTGCCCGCGTTAGAACCTGGAGAGAAAACCTTGCTGAGACGCTGCCAATAGATTGGGTCCAAAACAAATTACTCGACAACGCAGGAAGGGCGTTCTCTCCAAGCTTGAGTTTATCTTTTATTCAAGGAATTCAGGCAGATGAAGAAGTTTTGCTTACCTATGGTCCACGTCGCTTAGGCTCGCACTCTTTAGACGTTGATCTTAAGGAGCCTGGGGCCCCGCCCCTTGTTTGTGAGCTCGTGCCCGGGTTAGACGGCCTTGCTGTTTTAAAAAACCACGGCAACAACAAGCTCACCATCAATAATCAACCTGTTGTCGAAAGCGCCCCTCTAAATGAGGGTGACCTAATTAAGATCGGCGGAACGGTTATCAGGGTTGCGTATGTATAGAGTCGAAAAAGAGGCCGGGACCTTCTCTAGTTTTGATGGAACTCCAATTTATTATGAGGTCCGCGGCGACGGCGAGCCTCTTGTTCTTGTCTATGGCATTGCCTGCCTTATGAACCACTGGCACCACCAGGTAGAATACTTTGCAAAAACACACAAAGTTATTACCTTCGATTTGCGCGGACACCACAAAAGCCAACCCCTTGGAGACCCTCAAAACCTAACTATGGCAGACCTTATTCGTGATGTTTTGGGGCTCCTTGAACATCTCCATATTTCTAAGGCTCATTTTGCAGGACACAGTTTTGGCGCACCGCTGTTGCTTGAGCTTTTTCGAACGAACCCCGCAACAGTTGGCTCCATGATTTTTATTAATGGCTTTTCTAAAAACCCGATCAAAGGGATGTTTGGACTCGATGTTGTTGAGCCCTTTTATTTTTTTGTAAAAGAACAGTACAATAAGTTTCCTGATCTGTGGACAACTCTGTGGAGAATGGCCGTGGACAACCCCCTTGCTATGTTACTCGCTGGCGCTGCGGGGGGCTTTAACCTAAAGCTTACTCACTTCAAAGACATCGAAGTGTACGCTCGCGGTGTCGCTCGAATGGATTTGCGAATATTTTTGCTTTTGTTTGAAGAGCTTATGCGCTTTGACGGTGAGGAAATTTTGCCGATGGTAAATGTTCCGACATTGATTATTTCTGGAGAAAGGGACAATGTAACGCCACAAAAATTTCAGCATGAATTTCATCATAAAATCGCGGGAAGTGAATTTGTCTTAGTTCCCTATGGCTCACACTGCACGCAACTCGACTTTCCAGACTACATCAACATAAAAATAGAGGGTTTTCTTGCGAAAAACCCTCTATAAAATTCGCTTTTCTATTTCTGAACTATCGCCAAGCCGCCTTTGTGATCTCAAAGCCAAACT
>JAMIQD010000237.1:0-2721 GCA_035914755.1 Pseudobdellovibrionaceae bacterium
AGGTTAACTCGAGAACATTTTTATCATTGATGTACAACGAACCCGACTGAGGCATTTCTAGGCCCGCGAGAATTTGCAACAGCGTTGACTTCCCCTGCCCCTCATTGCCCTTGACCCAAATGACTTCATTCATCGGAAAATCAAAATCGCTATTCTTTAAAATTGGGTCGTGACCTTCATGGGTAAACGTCAAGCCCTCAAACTTAATGCTGTCGATAGATGGAACAAATCCCATTAAACTACTCCCAATTCCTGCAACTGTTTGAGATAAAACAAAGCCGTTACTGTTAAATTAAAGACCGTCACATAGATTACGCTATTGACAACGGCCTGGGTGGTCACCTGAGGCACCTCGTGAGGACTCTTTTTTACAAGAAGTCCTTGATAACAGCAGACAACAAAAATTATCATCCCGCTAAAGCCATTCTTTGCTAGGAAAATAAAAAAATCCTCTTTTGCAAATCCTCTAGCTAAGGAATCCAAATAAAATGAAAAAGGCATGTCCTGTAAAAAGCGAGTAATCGCAAAGCCCCCGAGAAGCGCCACAACATTAAAGAAAAAAGCAAGACACAGAACACTGATCACTCCGCCGATAACTCGCGGGAAGACGATGAAGCTCAGTGGATTGATGCCCATGCTTTCAAGAGCTTCAATCTCTCGGTTGGCGCGCATATTACCCACTTCGCTCGCGACAGCCGTGCCGGATCTCGCAATCACGACAAGTGCCACAAGCAAAGGACCTGCTTCACGCACGATCATAACAATCAAAAAATTTCCGATCATTTGAGTGCCGCCCAGCAAACTCAGGTTGGCCATCGATTGAAGCACCAAAACACTGCCCGTCGCCAGAGCCATAACAGAAATCAAAGGCACCGCTTGCCAGCCTGTAAAATAAATCTGCGCGGAAATTACACTAATGACAGTTCTTAATCCTTGAGCCTGATCCAAAATGGCTGCCCGAATAGACAGATAAACCATCAACAACACACGAGAGGTGTATTCAATATTTTTAGTGATTGTGCGGCCAAGGGAACAAACCCTGGCATCGAGACGCATCCAAATTGTCATAAGACCTCGCAAGCTTTACGAAGTTCTTATCGGATGAGCGCAAAATAGCCGCATCGGACTAAAGTCAATTAGTAAGCCCAAAGAGAATAAAAAAGTGACTTGAAGGCCTCGATCAAACCCTCCGCCACACTTATGTCATAGCGTCCAGCGACAACCGCATGTTTTACAATTTCAATATTTTCTGGGTAAGACCCGCGAAAGGTCCTGTAAGCCCTATGCATATGCTGCCTTGATGTAACCAACAAAATATCACGGCAACGAAGAGCCTCAACAATCGGCAAACTCTGTTGAGCATTGCCATAGGTGGTTTCAGCGCGCTTTTCAAGAACAACATCATCTTCACTTAAAGAACCGTAAAAGCTCCAAACAGGCATGATTTCTCTGAGGCGAGACGCAGGATTGACTCCTGAAATAATCAATTTTTTCACATTCTGATTCGACAACAAATCAAACCCAGCCCTCACTCTGCCCGTTCCCCCCGTAAGAACAACAGCACAGTCTGCAAATTGATTTTGCTGCCATGAGAGGATCGGCTCACTCGTAACATCCCTGTACTCAGACACAAAACGAAATAGCGTGGCCAGTATTAAAATAAATATGGCCCAAGTGCTTTTCTTTTTAAAAAAAGAATTCGGCAGTACTTTAGCGATGAGCTAGAACCTCAATCTCAACATTCACGCCTTTTGGCAAAGCCGCAACAGCGACGGTTGAGCGAGCTGGCGGCTCGGCGGTGAAAGACTTGGCGTAGACTTCGTTAACGGTCGCAAAGTCCCCCATGTTGGTAATAAAAATTGTGGTCTTAACGATATTGGCGAATCCCAAATCAGCGGCCTTTAAAACTCCTTCGATATTTTTCATTACCATCTCGGTTTGGGTTTTAATATCTCCAGTAAAGACCTCATTAGTTTTAGGATCTATGGGAATCTGTCCCGAGCAAAACAAAAAAGGTCCCATTTGTACAGCCTGAGAGTAAGGTCCGATTGCTTTGGGCGCATGATCTGTAGCAATAATTTTTTTCATAAAACTTCTCCTCAAATATTCCTAGAAATAGAAAATAACGGCTGCAGAAAGAGGCGCATCACCAACAGTTCTGAATCTCACATCTCGCATAGAAACAACGCCGACCCCGCCCTGGAAGCTAAAGCCAAGATTATCGAGCCCAGCCAAAAAGAACTCTGCACCAAAAAGACCACTCAAGAAAAAGCCAGATTGTTTATCCCCATTTGACTCACTATTGATCAGTCCGAGCTCTCCACCCAAAAAGAAATTCATATTGTCTTCTTTAAAAACGATGCGGCGAACACCTCCGTTAAAGGAAAATAACGAGTTGTCCTTCTTCGTATCAATCCCAAGACCACCGGTTAGAGCAATATCTGAAGTTGGATAATAAGATAGAGCCATTGACGGCAAATTAATCGACGTGTCATTTTTTACTCCAATGCCCAAGCGACTCACCATCTCTTTGGCCGAAGCCACCTGAGTCCAAGCCACAACACAAAGTAAAATGCCTAAAACTCTAGCTAAAACACCCATGATTTTCTCCTTTAACAGGGGTCCATTAAAGGCCATAATCACAAGATATTTCAAGCTCAAATAGTTCTTGCCTCTCATTTAGGCGCAGTTTAAGAAATAGTGAGTCATATAACAACGTGG
>JAMIQD010000238.1:0-4679 GCA_035914755.1 Pseudobdellovibrionaceae bacterium
CAGATTTTTTTGAATATTGAGCTCAAGACGGACTCTCTTGTGGATCCAGCTCTTGAGATGCAGGTGGTTCGCCTTGTAAAAAAATATAAAGCAGAGGAGAGGACGGTTCTTTCAAGCTTTAATCCCTTCAGTTTGATCCGCGCCAAAGCGCTTTTTCCGGATTTGTCCAGAGCACTCTTGGTGACCCAAAATGAAGAAGAAAAAAACTATTGGTTTCTTAAAGAGATGAGCTTGCTCCCGCTTTGTGGAGCTCAGTTCTTACATCTCCACCAAGATATGGCGAGTGAAGAGAGAGTTTTGGATTTCTTAATTCAAGGTTATAAAATTGCTGTTTACACAGTAAATGACCAAGCCCAAGCAGAGCATTTTTTTTCTTTGGGCGTTCAAAGTATCATCACGGACAGCATTCGAAATTCTTAAGATTTTTTTTGAGTTTCTGGAGTCTCAACTTTTTGAGAACTCGCTCCTTGAGATTGATTCTGAGAAATTTGCTCACTTTTTGGGTTGTCGTGAACATCTTTAGCATCGACATCAATTTCATTTAGACCTGTTTTAAAGCCGCGAATAGCTTTTCCTAGGGATTGACCCAATTGGGGTAAACGGCTTGGGCCGAAAAAGATCAGAAAAATAACTGCTAGCAACAGTAAATGTGTGACACTAAACTCACCCACAAAGACCTCCCCTTTGGATACAGACTCCATTATATAGGACATGAGCAGATCTTTGTCATCAAATATTGATTTTAATACTCTTGTTCTTCGGAAGTTGCTGCAGTCTTATCTTCGTATCCTGATGCTGGAACCAATTGGATTTTAAGGTCTCCCTGGGCGTCATTTTGAGACGCTTCGTCCTCAACCCCTGGTACGCTCGACTCAGGACTAACCACGGTCTTGTCTTCATTCACTTCCTGGACTGCTGTAGCCTGGCTTTTTGATTCTTTGCGAGTTGGTAGAGATTTAGCTACGCCTTTTGTTGCCTTGGGAGTCGAGCCAGTTGATGCCGACATTTGCGGAGATTTTACCGTTGCGGAGAGGCCTTTTCCGCCGCTCACTTTCTTGAGCTCCTTATCATACCTTGCTTTAAGTTCCGCGAGTTGTTTCTGGTAATCTTTGCGGATTTGGTCCACTTGGGTGTTGCGAGATTCAGTTACGCAACTATTGTATGTTTGGGCAGCGAGTTCCTTTGCTTTTGCTCTGCATGTTAGTTCATACGAGGTTTGAGCTTTTGCAGAAACCACTAAAAGTGTCATTGCTAAAAATAAAAAATTATTTACCAAAGTCTTCATAAGCACCTCTCCCGTTAACGAGGGGTATTACAAAAGGCATGCCGTAAAGAAATGGCCCCTGCGGAGGATAAATTGCAGATGGGGAGTGGAGGTCTTGTTATTTTTTCAGTACTGTCCACAATTTGTGGAGGGCTGCTAATGCTACCGTCCTCGGGCCTTTGGATCCATAGCATCTTGAAGGCCGTCTCCGAGGTAATTAAAACTTATCACGGTTAATAGAATCATCAGACCTGGCAAAAGTGCGAGCGAGGGAGCCTGGTATATCAGGTCTTGAGCATTAAAGAGCATATTGCCCCAGCTGGGGGTTGGGGGTTGAATGCCAAGTCCTAAAAAGCTTAATGCCGCTTCAAAAAGAATGGACTCGCCAACACCCAAGCTGATCGCAACTAGCATCGACCCAATCAAGTTCGGAAACAAATGGCGCGTAATAATAGCAAAGTCCGAGGCTCCTATAGCCCGTGCCGCTAAGACAAACTCTTGTTCGCGCAAAGATAAAATATTTCCTCGGACGAGACGTGCAACAGTCATCCAAGAAAACAAACACAGGATTAGAATCATCTTGAGGATGCTTTCATTTTGAGAGCTGACGAGGGAGGGCAAAAAAGGCAGCTTTTGCAAGTCGATCGCCGCGACAACTATCATCACTGGAAGCAGTGGAAGAGATAGCAGGGCATCCGTTGAGCGCATAAGAAGAGTGTCTAGAGTTCCGCCATAAAAACCGGCTAAGGATCCAACTAGCAAGCCAATAAGGGCGGCCATCAAAGCAACGAGAATCCCCACACTCATTGAAACACGGGCCCCGTATATCAAGCGGATAAACACATCACGTCCGAGTTCATCGGTTCCAAAGGGGTGAAAGAGTTTAAAGGAATGAAATAGCTTTTTCACATCAGCAGTCTCAGGGGAGTTGATTTTTTCTAAAATTAGAAGGGCCTCCGAAACGGGCATCACGGCAAGTTCAAACAAGGCTTCTCCAGCTGGGGGATTTTTAACTAGAGAGTTTTCTCGCAAAGAACTTTCTACCGCATGAGCGAGCTCGGGATTGTTTTGTATGAATTTTTCAATGGCATTTTCGCGGTCATCTTGGCTGACGGTCCCATGGGACCAGGGTTTTTGGTAGCGTGAAAAGACATTCTGAGCGTCAGGTGCGAGCCCCGTCAGAGCTTTGATGCCAGGTGCCGCTAGTGCCAAAAAAATGAAAAATCCTATAATGACAGCACCAAAAATAGTTGTGGCAGAGGCTTTCTTCATTTTCTAAACCTCCCTTAGGTGTAGCGAATGCGTGGATCTGCCACGCCATATAGAATATCCGCGATAAAATTCATCAATAAAACCATCGTCACCGAAATAATAAAACTGACCATGGCGACATTGTAATCATTGCCAATAATCGAGTCATAGGTGAGCTTGCCAACGCCTTGGTATGCAAAGACTGTTTCTGTGATAATTGCTCCAGAAAAAATAGAGGACATGCTTAAAGCAAGAACTGTGATCAATGGAATCAGGGCGTTTCTAAAGCCATGGCGCCAGACCACAGCCCCTTCTGAGAGCCCTTTGGCTTTTGCTGTGCGAATATAGTCGTTGCGAAGAGCTTCCTGCATCGCCGATCGGGTAAAGCGGGCAAAACGTCCTATCTGTTGCAGACTGAGCGATAAAACCGGCAGCACTAAGTATTTCATGCGGTCTAAAATATCAAAACCAAAAGAAGTGGCCTCTCCTTGGATCGTTTGAGTTCCTCCCGCAGGAAACAGCGGAATCCAAACGGCAAAAAGTATAATGCAAACAATGCCAAGCCAGAAAGAAGGGATTGAAATTCCGGCAAAAGAAACAAAATTTATAAAATGATCAAAGCGACTTCCAGGGCGAAGAGCCGAAAAGACTCCTGCAGGTACAGCGAGCAGGATTGCAAAACACAGAGAGGTGATGGATAAAATAAATGTATTTAGAAGCCGTGGCCCTAAAAGCTCTTGCACTGGAATTCGATACGTCCGGCTATAGCCAAGATCGCCGCTTATGATATCGCCAACCCAGTGGCGATATCGCGTATAGGCAGGCTGATCGAGTCCATAGAGTTTTCGCAAGCGCTCGACGTCCTCGGCGGTGATCTTGGGATTTGATGAGATCATCATATCCACGGGATCTCCGGGCATGAGGGTCATCAAATAAAAGCAGAGATAAGAAAGAACAATAATAAGAACAGATGCCTGAAGGAGACGACGAAGTAAGTAGGTTATCATAAGAAGTCTCCTTTGCTAAAGTTCCCAGTTTTCAATTTGATTGGTCTCATAAAACTGATGCCCAGTTGGAAGATAGTTTTTTAAGCGTTTTGGAGTGACACTGATGTCTGAGCGATAGTAGAGGGGGAGGGCCGGAATTTCTTCCGTGTATATCTTGGTGATTTTATGTGCGAGTTCTATGCGCTTTTTTGCATCCATCTCAATATCCATGGCATCTAAAAGACGGTCGTTGTCTTTATTCGACCAGCTCATAAAATTTTGACCAGACCAGCCATTTTTTTCTGTTGGTATTGCAGACGAGTGGAGCATAGAGCGGGGGTTGTTTTCTGGCGACGACACCCAGGCAAACATGGCCATGGCTCCGAACTGGCGTTTTCGCATGGTCTCACCAAAAAAGACCCGAGCGGGTTCATTTTTCGGAATAATTTCGATCCCGAGGTGTTTGTATTGGTTTTGTAAAAAAGCTTGAACGAGTTCTCGGGTTTTATTTCCGGCTGTTGTCATAAAGACTAAGGATAATTTTTTACCGTCTTTGAGGCGATATCCCTCGGGGCCCATCTGCCATCCGGCCTCATTCAGAAGCCGACTGGCCTCTCGTTTGGAGTAATAATTGATGGTAATGATGTTCGGATCTTTGGTGAACCAGGGATCCTTTGGGGAGATGCTATGAAGGGCCGCTTCTTGCTTTGCTTCAAAGAGGGCTCTGACCAGCCCTTCGCGGTCCAGCCCCTTAAGAAGGGCTCTTCGCACTTTGACATCGTTAAGAATAGGATGCTCCAGATTAAGATCAATATGTTCATAGGTGACTGAAGGCGTGAAGCTGACAATATAAGGAAGATCTTCCGCTAGGACCTTTCTTTCGAAAGTCAGGGCTTCGTCGAGAGATAGCCCCAGGGTGCTGATCATATCGATAGTTCCCGAGCGGAGGTTGGCCTCCATGGTCCCGGTATTAGGAATGAGTCTAACAATAATTTTTGCTATTTTTGGCTGAGCTCCATAAAAGTGAGGATTCGGAGAAAAGCTCACATGATCTCCTAACTTCACTTCAGAGATGAGGTAAGGACCATTGTAGAGACCTTTTAAGGTTGGGTTTATTGTGTAGTTCGAGTTTTTTTCGTAGCCCTCTTTTTCGGCTCCATGTTTTTTGAAAATAGGCT
>JAMIQD010000239.1:0-3886 GCA_035914755.1 Pseudobdellovibrionaceae bacterium
ACTCTTTGTTAGAATGGGAAGGGCACGTGGCGTTTATACGAGGGAAATATGATTGAATTAATAACAGTGGGAATTGGATGTGTGGTCGTTGGGGGCGGTTTTGGATTCGCTCTGCGTAAATACATTTATAGCTACACAATCAAGCGAGCAAAACAGGACGCACAAGAGATCATCTCCGAAATCAAAGATGCCCTTGAAATCAAGTCCCTTGAAGAAAAAGAACGTATCCAAGAAATTGAACTCGAGCTGTGGTCGCGCGTTGAGCCTGAGATGCTAAAGCTTGAGGGGCGGATCGAAGAGCTGCAAGAGCTCGCTGACGAAAAAAAGCAGAAGGCTGACTCAACCCTTGCCGAGGCTCGCAAAAAAATTCAAGCCCACGAAAACGAAACTCGCCAACAAGAAAAGGCCGCCCAAAACCAAGAGTCTGAGCTGCAAAAAAGACGTCAGCTCCAAAAAGAGCTCAACTCTCAGTACACTCAGGTTTTAAGCCAAAAGCTAAATCTCACAATTGACGAGGTTAAAAAAAATCTCATAGAGAAATTGGAGCAAGAGACCCATCAGAGAATGCAAAAACACATCGAGAACTTCGATGAAGAAACCAAAGAGCACGCTGAGCAAAAAGCCAAGCGAATCTTAGACATCGCACTGGACCGCTTTGCCCGTCCCTACTCTGCCGAACGGGGCATTGGCGCTGTGAACTTTCCAGACCAGAATGCAAGACGACTTCTCTGTGATCCCAAGGGAGAAAATGTCAAAACCATTCAGGATGTCTGTGGTTGTGATATTATCATTGAGCCCGAAATGGAAATGGTGGGAGTTGCTGGTTTCGATCCAGTTCGCCGCGAACTCACTCGGCGAGTTCTTGAGAAGATTTTGAAGGAAAAACGAAATATCAATCCAGACTTTATTCGCCGAACCGCGGAGAATCAAAAAAAGGAACTCTTCAGGCAAATCAAAAATGATGGCGATGCCATCGCCAAAGAACTTAAAATGCAAGACATGCATCCTGAAATTCGCCAAATGATGGGCAGCCTGCGCTATCGATACTCCTTTACGCAAAACCAGTACTTCCACTGCGGTGAGGTTGGATGGCTAGCGGGGCTTCTCGCTTCGGAGTTAAAACTCAATATAAAACAAGCCCGAAGATCTGGATTGTTACACGATATCGGAAAATCAATGGATCACGCAATGGATGGTGGTCATGCCGTCATTGGTGCTGATTTTATCCAGAGCCGTGGAGAGTCTCCCGAAGTCGTGCACTCTGTTCGCGCCCATCACTTTGATGAACAACCCTCATCGGATCATGCCTTCTTGGTCATTGCGGCCGATGCTATTTCAGGGGCACGCCCCGGGGCTCGTCGCTCGACCATTGAATCCTACAACCAAAAAGTGAGCGAGCTCCAAGATATCGCTCGCAGCTTTGAGGGCGTCACCGACTGCTATGTTTTAAGCGGAGGCAGAGAGTGCCGGGTGATGGTCAATGGGCGAAAAGTCGATGATACTCAAGCTATGAGCCTCAGCCGAAAAATCGCCGCAAAGATCGAAGAAGAGTGCAACTACCCAGGACAAATCAAGGTTGTCCTGGTTCGTGAAACAGTGGCCTCTGAAAGCACAAAAGGCCATAATTAAGAGTGATATTCTTCTTCGCTAAAGTCATCCACCAAGATAGCGTCGTAGCGAACCGATTCGGATTGTTGAATCAGCTTCGCCTCTTCGTCACTGATAAGATTCTTACTGCGAGCCTCATCTAATAAGAGATTCACTTTTTTCTTCGGAAGAATTCTATCGCGAACCGCTTTTTTAATTTTCTTTTCAGCAATGTCCGCTTTTAAAGTCAAACTGAAGGCATTTTCTAAACGGGCTAGCTGGTCTCCCTCTTTGGTTGGTAAGAAAATTCCTTGGGTCAAACGATCCCGAACGGAACCATCCTGAAGCATTGCGCTGGATATCGCATGACTCCAACCATCGGAGGCTTGAGAGCCCATCGAGTTGATCCGAGACCAAGCCCCCAACCAGCCTTTAAAGAACCAACGAAGACCAGGAACCTTTAGATTATCAAAGATGCCATCAAAGCCCTTTTGAATCTCAGCAAGACAAAGCTTTAAATTGTAATGCGCAAATGCCAGATCTTCTTCTCGACGACCGTCTGCCTCGAATTTTCTCAAAACCGACGTTGCCATGTACATATAACCTAGAATATCGGCGAAACGCCCTGTGATCTTTTCACGCAGCTTAAGCTCTCCGCCAAGTGCGGCCATCGCAATATCTGCCAAAATAGCATAACTTGCAGAGGCCCACTGAAGACGTCTGAAATAGCGACGCATCTGCGGATGACAGCTTGGCGAGCAGGCCAAGTAGCCACGAGAGACACTCAGTCCAATGCTGCGGCACAAATTGCGAACGACGTGGCCAATGTGCCCCCAGAACGCTTCGTCAAAGCCTTTGAGGTCTTTTGCGTCCATGGCTTTTACTTCAGCGTAGGCAAAGGGATGTGCGCGCAGAGCGCCCTGACCAAAGACAATCAGAGTACGCGTCATGATATTCGCACCCTCAACTGTAATGCCAATGGGAGTTGCGATATAAATCTCGGCAATTAAATTGCGGGGCCCCATAGAGATTCCGGCTCCCCCCATGATATCCATCGCATCATTGATCCCCTTACGGCCCATCTCCGTAGAGTAGTATTTTTGGATCGCAGTGATCACGGAGGGCTTAAGTCCTTGATCAAGAGCGCCTAAAGTATAGCGCCTCATTGCTTCAAGCATATAGGTCGCAGCACCAAGTCTTGCCATAGGTTCTTCAACACCTTCGAATTTGCCAATCGACAAACCGAATTGGCGACGAATCACTCCATGCGCGCTCACCACGCGGGCGGCGAGTTTTGCTCCCCCGGTCGCCTGGGCTGGCAAACTGATGCCTCTTCCTGCCGCGAGACATTCTGTGAGCATCAACCAACCTTTACCGCATCCCTCAATGCCTCCCACCACAGCATCCAACGGAACGACGACGTCCTTACCTTGAGTGGGACAGTTGTAAAATGGCGTGCCGAGAGGATCATGCCTACGGCCGATCACGACACCTGGAGTTTTCGCCGGAACCAAGGCGCAGGTAATTCCGATATCCTCACCAAGACCTAAGAGATTCTCCGGATCGCGTAAACGGAAGGCAAGACCAATCACTGTCGAAATCGCCGCCAAAGTGATCCAACGTTTATTCCAATTAAGACGGATATATATTTTTCCGTCGGCACCTTTAAACACAACGCCGCTAGAAATAATCGATCCAGCATCAGAGCCCGCCGTTGGCTCTGTTAAACCAAAACAAGGAATTTCTTCTCCTGAGGCGAGGCGAGGAAGGTAATGTTTTTTTTGTTCCTCAGTTCCGTAATGAACAAGAAGCTCTGCAGGGCCTAGTGAATTTGGCACCATAACAGTGATCGCAGTCGACAGGGACCGAGACGAAAGCTTCATAATAACTTCGGAGTGAGCAAGAGCCGAGAACCCAAGGCCGCCGTACTCTTTGGGGATAATCATTCCCAAAAATTTCTGTTTCTTGATGTAGTCAAAAGCTTGCTCGGAAAGATTGCGAGATTTCCAAATCTGCCAGTGATCCAGCATTTTACAGAGCTCATCAACGGGCCCATTCATAAAGGCTTGCTCTTCCGCCGTCAGTTGCGGAAAGGGTTCATTCATTAGTTTTTTAAAATCGGGTTTGCCTGAAAATAAATCTTTTTCAACCCAAACAGTTCCGGCATCAATGGCCGCTCGTTCAGTGTCTGATATTTTAGGCAAAAAACCCAACTTATCCATGAGCAGCATAACTTGCTTTGAAACAAGATTCGCCCGCAGTGGTCTGATATTAAAAATCACCATGATAGCTACATATA
>JAMIQD010000240.1:0-1504 GCA_035914755.1 Pseudobdellovibrionaceae bacterium
TACAACGAGAAGGGCCGGTTGAAGGATTTTAATGTTCTGGTCGGCGGTATTGATGATTCCTTTTTTATCCCATTCGCTCATGACTCGAATGACGGATTCGACAGTCACGCCGAGGGTGTCGGCGATTTCTTTTCGAGTCAGAGGAATAGGGATGGCCATTTCTTCTTCGCTTTTCTCATTCGCCGCGAGCTGCAAAAGAAAGGAGGCCAATTTCGAAGAAAGTGGAGCTCTTTGCATCGCTCTGTGATTTTGAAAACGAGACATGCGAGTCGAAAGAAGACTTTGAACCTGCATAACTAGCTGGGGCCTTGCTAGCCATTTCTCATTGTAGACCTCGCGAGATATCACCAGCATTCGAGAAGGCCCCATCGAGCGAACAGTGACCGGATAGGTTGAATTCGGTTGAGGCATCACCAGAGCTGCCACGACATCACCCGGACACGAAAAGTGAATCACCGCGTCTTCGCCAGACGGAGAAATTCGAGAAAGCTTGTAGGCGCCGCTCAGTACAAAACCAAAACGATTTGCTTTTTGCCCAGTTTCAAAGACCAGCTCTCGGTGCTTGTGAACGCGGATTTCAGCGCCGGCGCAAAGGTCGACGATTTCGTTTGGTTTTAGATCTTTAAAGAGCGGAAAAGCTGAGAGTTCTCCAAGAGAGGCTTGGAGCTGGGACTGTAGGCTTGATGTCATGAAATTCCTTTAAATAAAATCCATTTGACTATACTACACTGCCGTATAGCATCAAGCGGAACCTCAGAGGAGTTTCTGATATGAGCCTAATTAAGATGATGCTTGGTTTAACAAGCTTATTTTTCGCAATTTCAGCCCTGGCCCATGGTGAAGACAAACCTGGCCCTCATGGTGGCTTTATTCGTATGCCTGGGGCTTTTCACACAGAGATTGTTCCTGTCGAAGGGCAGAAGTTTTATGTCTACTTGCTTGATATCAATTGGAAGAATCCATCAACAAAGGACTCGAGCCTTGTGCTGACTTTCAAAAAATCAAAGCAGAGCATTGAAGCTAAGTGTCAGATCACTTCAGATTTCTATGTTTGTGAATTTTCAAAAAATGTCGACTTGAAGAAAAAAGGCAAGCTTGAAGTTCTTGCGCAGAGAGAAAAACAACAGGGCAATCTTATAACCTATGATTTACCACTGAAGCACTCGGGAATGAGCGAAGATCACAGCATGCATCACTGATTTGTGGGGGCTTCAGCAGGCCAAGAAGTAGGACTTTTGAGTGATTGTTCGGTGAATTCTGCTTTGCAATAAAAAAGCAGTCGTCACCTTGGGTTGACAATCAGATTGAACGCCATAGTATCTAGTGGGTGAATCAAAAACACAAAAGGAGATCTACATGAAAAACATCGTTAAAATGGCAATTTTGCCAGCTTTCGTTTTGCTTGCTGCGTGCGGCTCTACGGAGAAAAAAGAAGAAGCTACTGTCAATGTACAAGTTCAAGCTCAGCCTCCAGCTGACACGCCTGAGCAGATTCTTGCTCGTG
>JAMIQD010000241.1:0-8573 GCA_035914755.1 Pseudobdellovibrionaceae bacterium
TTTGGTTTTTTTCACGCCCTCGCTTTTACTCAAATTTGCTGCCTTTGTCTTTAATTTTTGCCAGATTATTTGCCAGTTTAAATGCCCCTCCTAAAGTAGGGGTTTTTTTACAGGGTTTTGGGGTGTTTCAAAGCAAGACTTGGACCTCGCAGGGCTTCACTGCCGTCTGATCCCACGCTAGAATAAACCATACTTTTTAAGGAGAATAAACACCATGAGATGCCCTGCCTCTTTATTGCTGATCGCTTCCCTCTTTGCTGCCAACCTCGCCCTTGGCGCCTCAGCATCTGTTGACGTCAACCTCACTCCTGCCGGGTCCTTTAAGGGAAAAACTGCCGACGTGAATGGCTTTGCCACAATGAAGGGGGACGAAGTCATTGCACAAAACATCGTGGTTAATTTGCAAAGTCTCAAAACTGGCGTTGAACTCCGTGACAAACACACCCTCAAGCATCTTGAAGTGACAAAATATCCGCAGGCGGTCCTCCTTATGGGAAAGGGCAGAGGCGGAAAGGGCGTCGGAAAAATTCGTATTCGCGGGATAGAAAAGCCCATCGAAGGCACCTACAAAGTCAATGGCAGCGAACTCACTGCTGAGTTCAAATTAAGCCTCAAAGATTTTAATATTACGGGTATAAAATATATGGGCATTGGAGTTGAAGACCAAGTCGCTCTTCAGGTTTCAGTCCCAGTTAAAAAAGGACCCTAATCATGAATAAGATTTTGGCGACGGGTTTTCTCATTTTTAGTTCTTTGGCGCCTGTTGCCTGCGGCAAGGTTTACAACTCTTCGACCTATGATGCCTCTACTTATGGTTCCGCAGATGGAACGCCTCAATTTTTGGCGGCTAAAACTATTATAAAAAATAGCTGTGCTAGTTGCCACACCCGCCCTTCGCACGAAGCTTGGGCCGGAATGAGTGAAAAGGATTTTCTAACACAGGGCCTGATTAAGGCCGGAAACTTAGCGGGATCCTCGCTGTATACCAAAATTCAGGGGAACCGCACCAGCACTCCTGGTAACATGCCCGATGGTGGCAGCTTGCTCACCGGAGCCGAACTCGACACGCTTGAAAATTGGATCTTAAATATCACACCCTAAAGTCGATAGCCGAGTCCAAGTCGCCAGAAGGTGGATTCGTCTTTGTAGAGCATTCCGAAGCTTTGAATCAACTCGAGCTTCGCATTAAAACGAACTCGCAAATCAACAAAAACCCCCGCAACCAGCTCTGCCCCCGAGAGGATCTTGCGTCCCCCCGTCGTATCGGGCCACTTGGCTGTTTTGTAAATAGTGATGACATCAAATCCCAAGTCGGTCTGGGGATTCCAGCGATAAAAAAGTCTTGGGGCCAAACGAACTGTGGTCCAAGGAACTCGAGCCTCGAAATACTGAAGAGTTCCGGATTTATCGCCGCCCACAGCGGTTCCCATGGCGACGCCGCCGCCGACTCCCCAACCCCATTTCGGCTGATAGAAATTTTGCTCGTAGTTAAGGCCAAAGCCGTAGTATTCAGCCTTCGAATCCTGATCAACACCTGTAGAGATATTCGTCACAGAGAGTTTTTCAAACCACGAATTGTACTCGACACTGATCAGTCCCTTAGCAATGCCTTGATCAACCAAATAGCCTCTGTTTCTGGCCTCCATCGCCGCTGAGGGCGGAGCCTGCGGTCTTAAACGCTGTCTTTGCTGTTGGGCCCAAGACACGCTATTCATCATCAAAATCAATACAATAAAAATGAAAAATCTCACGAGGAACTCCTACAAAGAGAGATGCATTTGGGCCTGCAACATCCACTGATCTTTTGAAACCGAGGTATCCTGAATTGTCCGTCCGTTAACGAAGGTCGTTCTTAATTCCATCCTCGGCATCGGAAACATCAAAAAGCCAAAGGTCCACCGGGTCAGATCCGGAGTCGCCGCAGTTAGCGTGGAATTGTAATACTCCATCTGAGAAATGACATTGTACCCTCGAGTAATGAGATACACCCCTTGCATCATTAAATAGCCACCGAATTTTGTATTTGGATTTGCTTTTGGATTGTCTCTCACAAAACCAATCTCTGTTAAAAGACTATTGCCCTTTAACAATCCAAGTTTAGAGTGCACTTCTAAACGCGTCTTTTCAACGTAGTCATTCTTAGCCTGCATAAAGCCAGATCCTACACGGCTTTTTTCTGTAGTATCGTATTCAAACATGGTGGACCCACCGACTAAACGAATGTCTTTTTCTTCTTGCACTAGATTGCCGACAAATAAATTGCCCGTGAGCTCCCACTTTTCTCCGTAGTATTGGGCAATCACCCCATCCGACTGGTCATTTTGTCCAACACCTGTCACAGCCCGGCTATAAGCTGTGTGATCAGGAATTCGGATACCGTAAACCTTGTCCATCAATCCCATGTATACTTGGAGCTTTCTTGTTGGCTGCCAACGAAAGTAACGCTCACGCATGATCATGTTTTTATCATCAGAGTCTTTGTTGTTTTGCTTTGCCGCCGGAGTCGGTTGATAGCCAACAGAACCAACAAATAACCACTTAGCCTCTTGATCGAACTGCCACGCAAGATTAAAATCCGCCTGCATCGTGACATATTTTTTTACGGCCGCTTGGCTTCCTGGATTGTTGATGAAATAAAGTCCTCGGTACTTCATTCCTGGACGGATCCACCAAGGAAGCTCTGTAGAACCAAAAAAACCCGACTTAGCGGCGATATCCTCTTCGGAGGTTTTATCGTTAAAAATTGCCCTTGAAGCGATTTCTGTTGAGAACAGGGCCCGGCCATAGTCGTTCAAGGGACCACTTCCCTGGCTATTATAGTGGCAGGTAATGCAACTTGAATAACCATAAGAAATGAACTCAGGATAAGCCAAGCTTGTTTGTGGGATCAAAACAAGAGCCGTCATCGCCCCCAATAAACTCAGCACTTGATATCGAAATTTCACGTGAAGTCCCCTCTGATTCACAATCTGATTCACAACTAGTTTAGTTTTGTTTTTACAAAGAGTGCAATCCCAAAATAGTTACACTGCCTAGAACTTAAACATCTACCCCCACCCCGCAGCATAAATTATTGAAGTTGACGGTGGAACTAGAGTTGCACCTGAGTGTTGGACCCGGAGGAGTGCGCGCCATGTTTTTATCACGTTTTATACTGACAGCTCTTTTAGTTGTTTCTTTTGCTTTCGCCTCTTTCGGCGAAAATGGCTATGCACAGGATAAAAATCCCACAATCGCAACGAAACACTACATCTCGAATGCCGTTCAACTGCAATTCACCCTGCGTGGGCAAAAATACTTTGAAACCCACTTGCAATCGATTCTCGACAATATGGGCCTTAACTTTGGCGAAGGTTACTTTGCCAAGCAAACTATCGAATCTGACAAGCCAATTAACCTGGCCGAGCTCGAAAAATCCAATCCTGAGGCTTACAAGCTTTATCTTCAAGGCAAGGACCTGCTCACAAAATGGTTTGTTGGCTTCACGCTAACGGACCACCGGCCAGCGATTGAAATCGGCGACTCTGGCTACCAAGCCAGCTTCTCAAAATTCGCGCTTGTAACGGATGAGGCCCTGATGAAATCCCTCGGAAAAACTGACGGTGCCGTCATGGCGATTGATCTCGAAATCACCCAACTGTCCGTTGCCACCAAGAGTGTCCGCGCTTGGGACCTGAATAATTTTTCTTTTGCCAAGGTCGGGCTTGATGACACGTCTCTGGTTGCGGGGAGCTCTAAAACCCCTCTTAAAATTCGTTTGCCTTTTTATGTTCGTATTAATTCTCAGGAAAAAATCGAGTTTCAAGCCTTGGACATCCAAGAAAATCTAATGGAAGTTCCACTTTCGTTTAAATACAAAAACTTGATCGTCCCCAAAATCGCAATTGAGATCGACGGTCGCCGTTTTGCCTTGAACACGAGCCAACTGCAAGGCTATTTCGATGAGCAACTGCCCACGGTTCTGGTTCAAATTCGAAAGTACCTCAGCGAATTCTCACACAAACAACTGCCGGCAGTCCTCAATCAAAAAGCAAAGGAGTCCATGGCAGGCGCCCTTGAGCAAGTACAAACTATCTTTCCACCAGGGCAGGCGGCTAATGATCTCCGTCAGCCCTTTTTATGGGGATTAAAACTCACCGCCCTCAATTTAAAAACCTCCCTCAAATTGGCTCTTGCCGCCTATGCTGAGGACCCTCTCAACTCAAACGCAGCCCTCAATCCGGCATTTTCTTCGCGCGGCTTGCCGAATCTATCGCAACTCCCCGCAGAGGCCTTTGATCTGGCACTAGCTATCGACCGTGGCCTCATCAACCGTATGCTGCAACTCAGTTTTCTTCGCAAAAATTTCGAAGCTATTAAAGATACAGACGGGTCGGTACTGAAACTAACCACCACTCCTACTGTAGATTTTGTGAAACCACCAACAGTGGCTACTGAAAAAGAAGCCTTCTTAAAAATTAGTCTCAATGTTGAAATCGAACCCAATCAGCCAATCTGGCTCGACAAAACTATTGTCGTTGGTTTTGATATGATTGCAAAAATGCGCCCCTCCGCACAGCCTGGCAAGATGGAGCTCATCAGAGACTCCATTGATGTGAACTCTGTGACTTTAGATTCTTCTTATCTGACATTTGCTGGAAAAATCGCCGAAGGCCTCGGCGGACAAGTCACGAAGGGAATCAAAAAAGAACTCTTGGCTCGCAGTCAGAACTGGCGGAGTCAAGGTGAAAAACTTGCCGACGATATGGATCTGCCACCTTCGATGTACGGAATTAACTTAGATGTAAATAAATTAATTATGGACCCTAATGGACACTTAGTTATGTATTTGAATTATCGCACAGGAGTTAACAAATGAAATCCATCAAACTTTTATTTATAAATGCCCTCACCCTTCTTATCGGTATTGGCTTTATGACAGGCTCATTCTCAAGCCGAGATGCTTATGCGGCACCAACGGACAACGTCCCGAAAATCCAAGTCCAAAAGCTTGGCAACTTTCGTGGGCAATACCTGACCGCATTCTACACTATTGGCAACCGTCCCTTTTTGGGAACACACTCAAGCCAAGTAACTCTGAATGAAATCAAAGAATCTCGCACCGTCTTTATTGGAGCGGATTTTGTCGACCTTCCGGCAGTCGAACTTGCCAAACAGGGTTTTCATCCTGGTTACAATTTACTTGTCTTCGTCATTTCGCCAGAGCCCAACTACAGTTGGGTAAATGCCAATGGCGAGGCTGTGACTAATATGACTAAGACCGAAAACCACAGGGCTAGTTTGATTCGTTCATATACCAAGTCTGAGATTGAAGCGCTTCTGGTTGGACAAGGTCTTGAGTCTGGGCTCGTTTTGACTTTGCAGTAAGCACCGCTTAGGATTTAGGAGATGGGTTCCTATCTCTGTAGGCAAATAGACGAAATCAAAAATAGCAAGGCGCTGACTTTGTTTGGCGCCTTCTTAGTATTCACGCATTTTGCAACTTGGTATTTTTGGGGCCCCGCCAAAAATAGCTTTGTAAAAGTTTTTACTATCGAAAATCCAATTTGTTGGCCTTACTTTCAAAGTTGTTACCTGCTGAGACCACTCAGTCTTGATCTGGCCCAAACCCTACTTTGGCTCTATTTAGGTCTTGCCATATTGACTTTGGTCTTTCTCGTCTTTAAAAAAATACATATTTTTTGGTACATGTTTTTTTTGCTAACTGTCACGAAATGGCTCTTGGTTTCTCAGGATTACAGATTTATGGGAAACTATCATTACATGCCGGCCATTTTGTCGTTGGTCTATCTCTTTGTCCCATCAAAAAGAAAAGCTCTCCCTCTTTTTATGATTTCTTTTTATGTCGCAGCCGGGCTCTTAAAATTCACTCCTGAGTGGTACACAGGCGCGACTTTGCTTCGACCGGCAATGATTCAAGGAATGCCTCTAACTTGGCTTTTGATTTATGTCATTTACTTAGAGATTCTTTTGGTTTGGGGGCTTATACATACAAGCAAATGGCTGCGCTGGATTGTTTTTGCCCAGTTAATTTTGTTTCATGCTTTCTCTTGGCATATTGTAGGGTTCTTTTACCCTGTCATAATGTTCAATCTCCTCAGTTTATTTCCACTTATTTGGCTATTAAGGGATAATAAAAATCCAAATTGGTCTAAAATTGGAACCCTCTCCTTGGTGGTTTTTTGGTGTGCGCAATTGATTCCATTTGTTTTCTACAAAAACTCCGCACTGACCGGTCAGGGGCGGATTTTATCTTTGAATATGCTGGATGCCTGGTCCCAATGTCAGAGCACGGCCGTGATAAAAATGAAAGATCAGCAACTGCTGATAAATTTACCAGAAAAAGAACTCGGCGTCAGAATTCAATGTGATCCCACTGTCTATGTTTCTATAGTAAGAGATGAATGCGCTCGCTGGAGAAAAAATCCCGACTTTGTGGATTTAGACTATGTATTGCAAACAAAATTAAAAACTAACGACTCCGTTCAAGAAGTTGTAAAACTGATCGACGCCTGCTCTCGACCGCCAAAGTTGGGCTTCTTAGGAGAAGTTAAACAATGAGTCTCCTGAAAAAATATTGGTATTTTTTCGTTTTTATTGGCCTCACTGGTAAAGTGCTCCACGACAACCCTAATCTTATTTCTTTTGCGTCCAGACCTATAATAATAAGTGCGCCTTATGGAATCTGGCCAACAACGAAATATAAAGATACCACAGCACTTAAGGCCGCGAACAAACAAGAAGAGGTGATTCAATTTCGCGGCAATGTCGAACGCCAGGGGTGGATTGAGGGACATCTTGGCGAGAGCTACGCTGAACTGTGGCGGTTTGAAAATTTTAATAGACAAATTCACGATGCCGCTAAGGGCTCTGCCGTTGCCGACGACAGCGGAATTTATATTGGCAGCGATATGGGCTGGTTCTACTGCTTTGATTTTGATGGAAAGATCAAATGGCGAATCTATAATGAGTTGGCTCTCAAGGGAGTGCATGGTACTCCGATCATTGATGGGGATTTTCTTTTTTATGGAGACTACGCCGGATATCTTCATGCTGTGAATAAAAAAACCGGAGAAATTCTTTGGCAAAGATTTCTGGGCGTGACCCTGGGGGCGAGTCCTTTGGTCCTTGGCGATTTCATTTATGCCAATATAGAGCTTGCTCCTGCCGATGGATACATTGCAAAGCTCAACAAACACTCTGGCGAAATGGTTTTCAAGTCACATTTAATTGGCGAACAGTCCCATAGCTCCCCTGCCTATGATGATAAGCACCACCAAATCATCTTTGGCACCAATAACAATATCTTTAGATCGATTGATACTGAGACTGGCACTTTTGGTTGGTCCTATATGGCGAAAGATAAAGTCAAAAGCACCCCTGTCCTATATCAGGGCAAAGCTTACTATACGGATTGGTCCCCGCACCTTTCAGCCAACAATAGCCAAACAGGAATGCTTGAGTTTTCTGTTCCACTAAAATCCCGTACCAATAGCTCTCCCGCCCTTTTAAAAAACACCATTGTTGCCATGGATAAGCACCAACTCTATCAAATATCGCTCGATGGTCGCCTGCTAAAAAAATTGGACGTTCACAATACGTCTCACATAGGAAGTCCCCTGGTGGTGCGTGACGGAAACAAAGAGAGCCTTCTCTTTATCTGTAACGATAAAGATCTCTGTCGCACCGATGCTTCTCTCAACAACCTAAAAGTCTTGTATAAAGGTACACGCTTAATATCAACAGTGCCTTTTCTTTATCGGAATTTAGTAATCTCCGCAGAAAATGATGGGGCGTTGATTGTATTAAAGGCGAAGTAACAAGATCACTTTGGCACCCAGATGGGGTCAATAAACTGGTTGGTATTGGTATTTGAGTTCTTGAATTTTACATCTCTAAAAAAACAACGGATAAAAGTCGCATTGGACAAATCACTATCATTAAAGTTAACATGGTCAAATCGAACGCCAACAAAAACAGCGTCACTAAAGTTCGTCTTCTCAAATTGACTATCTGAGATCCTCGCTCCTTTAATTTTCAATCTGCTCATGTCAACATTTTCGATGTCAGCTGCTTTTATTTCGCCAATCTCAAACGAAAAATCACGTAGACTTTTATTTTTCAGCTGAGCACCTACCAAACTGACATTCTCAAATTGCCCACAGTCCTGAAGTTTGTGCTTAAAGTCCCCAGGGCCACACTCAGTTGCTTGAGCGGGGACCTGGAAAAAGGTCGTCGTTAAAAGGAGCAGCGTATATGCTTTGTACAAGAGCGCTTTTAACATATTCCTAAATACCTTCCATATGCGTGATAACTAATTACTACCGCCATAACTGCCATCACCGCCCGTGCTTGGACAAGCTAAGAGGGCCCCAAAAATATTGTTATACGTTGATGACGTCGAACAAGCTGAAGGCATATTGCATTGATTCCCATTTGAATTATGATAGGTCCCCATTAGAAGAAAAAATCCATATTCACAATCACTTGGATCTTTGCAGTAATAACCCGACCCGTTTACACCGAGAGTCGTGCATCCACTTGGCAATGTACACTCAGCACCATTACTCAGA
>JAMIQD010000242.1:0-13047 GCA_035914755.1 Pseudobdellovibrionaceae bacterium
GTCTTATGCGCAGTTTTAAAAGCTTGATTGTCTTTAAGAACAACCAAGTACCGCTGGCCCGCGAAGGCACCACTTGCGAAAACGAAAGACAAGAACGCAACTACTAACTGTACTGAATACTTCCGTGCTGTTATTTTCATGTTTCCCCCAAAGAAATAACTGGAGGCGATAAGATGCCATTTTGGAACCAGATGCAAGAAAAGTCTTCGGCAATTTCTCTAAATAATTTCGCGCTATTTTTCTTAAAAACTCTGTCAAATCAGCACAGTTCCAAATTGGAACCTCAGATAAAATATACAGACACGCCAGGGCGCAGAATAAATAAAACTAATACAAGCCATTATTCAAACTAGTGCAATTGCCTACTTCTCAAACAGTTAGGTATGACGCGTCGCATTCTTATTGGGTCAGGTTTTTGGGCGTTCCTGCCAGATTTCCACACAGGAGCTACGCGATACTTTGCGTTCTTCGACCCAGGGGAACACCTGCTTCATATTGTAAAAAGCACCCATCCCGGAAGTATAGTGAAGCTGCTGAATCTGAGCTGTGCGTTTTTCAAACTTGTGTTTCGGAAACAGAACCGTCTCCGTCGCAATACGAAGAGCATCTTCCCAAATATCAAGCTCTTCTCTGGCTGGCAAATGCCCCTGCCACGAAGGCTTTGCTTTGTTTGAGGGCGGACAAAGAGCAAGCTTCAAACTGTTATTGGGTTTTGAACCATGGTTTGTCATCCAAACATTAAACTGAGTATCTGAAGTCACAACTTTTGCAAGTGGAGCTTTTGTCGAGCTATGAGGAGAGCGAATAAACTCTTTAGCACGGTCAGACGCTTGAGCTCGATTGTAGGCGATGCGCGCAACAGCCATGGGGTACTGAAGACCGTGTTTAAAACATCCGGCCATCTCTCCATACAAAGTGCGAGCGAGAGCATCAATATCGATCAGCTCTTGAGTCGACAATAACTTGCCGTTCTCGTTTGTAACCTTTGGCAGCTTTTGTTTTAATAACTGAGGCAAAACATAGTCGTCATAGGAGTTTCCACCTGTAGACTTTATCGAAGTCGCTTTAGGGTTGATCACACATTGCCCCACCACCGCCTTAAGAGCCTCCGCTGTCTCAGTGATATTTTGGTTTTCAAGTGCGGTATTCACGACCTCAAGTTCTTTTGGGACAATCGGAGCATTTTTTGTTTTTGGATCACAGACTTCTTTTTTAGCTTGTGGTTGAGATTGCGTGTAGAAGCCTTTTTGCTTCTTCTTCGAAAGATAAGCTGCGTCTATCCAGCCCCGATTGGTCTGTTTGTGAGTGACCCCCTTGACCACGCGTTCGTAGGAGAACTCAACAAATACGTACTCTTCGTCTTTTAACTCCCCAGTTTCGGGGTCGTTTACCTTCATCTTTTTGGGCGGAGACAATGTTTCAATCACTGCGCGGTTGTCTGGCCAACCGACGGCCTCACATCGCGACTCCTGTTTGCAGTTCTTCCAGTTCTTACCCGGAGAATTAAAAACAGAAATGACACGACCATCTTCCGTATTTAAATAAGCCTTCTCGGCCCACGATGCCGAAGCGCTTAATAAAATTGCAATTACTATCCACGACTTCATACATCTCTATCGAGATTTAAGTCGTAGAACTTAACTTGATTTAGAGGGGTCACCTCAAAATGAGACACTTACAAACTGCGCGCTGAACAATTTAATTTGACAAGATCTCGCACTGTTCCCAGGTCTTGTACAAATCCCGCTTGAAGTAGCGGAAGGCTTTGTATTTTTCGTAATCATTGCCCTTAGGACAGGGAAATTTAGAACCGGACAGAGCAGCCTCCGGCTGCTCTGTCGCTTGACTCGCCGATGAGGCGACGGCGCGTTTAGAATCCCAGCCATTAAGCACGTCCATACGTGTAATTAAAAATCTCTGCGCTTCTACTAGCTCTCGACACTTTTCTGTTCTGCCCAAAGATGAAATTTCGTCCTTATTCGAAACGCAGCGAACTGTATTCGATTCTTGCTTGTACTCGTAGGCAATTTCTCGAAGTTGTTTTTTAATTTCTTGGATCGAGGCCGCTATCGCAGCAACCTCTTCGTCTTTTAACTTTTTTTGTTCGGCGTAGAAGTCATTAATACATTTATCCCAAACATTTTTTGCATTAGAAACCAAACTTTTAAAAATATTGGGCTTATTTCCACAACTCGGAAGATCGCTTGCGAGAAGTGGGGCCGGCAACAGGAGTTGTGTAAAAATAAGAAAAAGAATGGCACGCATACTCTTATCTTAAAGCTAGTTTGGCTTTATTTCAACGGCTGGCACTAAAACCTTGATGATAGTCCGATTTTAAGTACAAAGTTGAAGTCCCCATTTGGACCAGCCATAATGAAATGGTGAATCAAAACAATATAACTCTCTTTATTTTTCTACTCATTTTGCCAACGCTAGCTCATTCGCAAACGGCTCGCGAGAGTTTCTATGAGACACTACAGCGATCCTGTGAAATGGTTGCGCAAAAAAAAGGGCGCTGCGCTCCGCAAAATGATCTACAAAAATCTATATTAAACACCCTTCAAGTTTCTTGCGAAACGTTTAGACGAACCAACGGCTGCGAGGAATTCGAGCAGGAGCTCCTCGCGAAGGCCGATGCCATCAGCAATCCACGGCAAAAATACTCCGAACGCGCCAAAGCGAAGCAAAAAATTCAAGGCTGCACTGACGACCGCATTTGCGAACAACAAACAAAACCCTTGTCTTGTTTTCGCGGAGTCCTTGATGGAGCCGTTTCAAATTTGATTGGGCTACCGATCCTCGCACTGACTCTGATCAAAATGAATAACGATATCCTCAAAACTCCTGCGGGCGAGCTCGTCGAACAAATAAAAAAAGAACTCGGCAACCGGTGGAACTGCTACACTCCCGAAGCGCGCTTAGAGCTAATGTGTTTTCTGTCTGCCTCCGTCATTGGTTCGCCAGGAGCGATCAAGGCAGTCTCTGCCGCCGTAAAATTGAAGTTTCCTGAGATCGCCGCCTTGAAGTCAGTACAAAAAACTGAAACAGAAGGGGCCGCTGCAAAAGCCGCACCCCTCGCTACATCTGTGAGCCTCGAAGAGATAAAAAGAAATCCACAAATGGCTATTTGGAAACTGAAACAAACAGATCCAGCAAAAGCCGCGCAGCTAGAGGCGGACGTCGTTAGGCGGCTAGAGACTTCAGAAGTGATCTCCAACACATCTGTTAGTTCTGGAACAACAGGGCTGCAACTAATCACTTTAAAGGATGGAACCAAAGCCATCTGGAAACCCGACGACCTTGGCTTGGAAGTTCCTGGCGACATGGGACGGTTGTTTCAAGACATGGCTAAAAGGGAACAAGCTGCATATATCATCGATAAGAATCTTGATTTAAACATGGTCCCAGTCACCACAGTTCGTCATTTGGACGGAAAAAAAGGCAGTATTCAAATATTTGTTAATGATCTGGATAAAGTTAAGTTTCAGGACGATCCAGTTCAATTAGGCTTTTTTGATGAATTGATTTCTAATCCAGATCGACTTGGTAAAAATGTCCATTCATTAGAGGGAAAGCCTGTTAACATCGATCATGGCATGGCCTTTTTCTCAAATGCTAAAGAGACCAGAACTTTTAGAAATGAACTTGAGTTGCGACTAGAAACTCTCGAAAAAGCCGCCTCAAAGTCAGAGCAAGAAATTGCAAAAAATAGCATTAAATATCTTATGCCAAACAGAGAGTCTGTACAAAAACTCAAAAGCGTCTCGACCGCTGAGTGGAAAAAAGAATTAAGCCCTCTGCTTCATAGTGATGACCTAAAGCAATTCCTCAGGCGCCGCGAAGAAATCCTTGAGCTCGTAGAAAAAGCCGAGCAAAAAGCCGGAAAGAACATCTACCCTGATGCCCCTTACTCACCACTTATAAGAGATAAATAACGAAGAGTTCTCTCTAGCGCTCGTGGGCGCCGACATCGATGATGCCATTAAGAATCCGCGCTTTTTTATTGGTCGGATGCACGTATTCTAAATCCACCGGGAGAGTAAAACCGGTGATATTTGAAATATTAATACCCGCATTGATCGGCGTCGTCGCTGTCGCCGACAGGTGATAATCGTAGTTGGTTTTATTTACAAAAATCGCCGGGTCGGTTGAGAAGATATTGTTACTTTGAATCCCCGCCGAAATTGTCTTCGGCGATCCCCATAAAAGATTGTTATACGCACGAACCGTTGTGCCAGCACCTGGAGTCAAGTAGGCCTCGCCGTTGTCGCTGACAATAGTGTTATTGATCAAGTACAAATCCCGTGAGGAGTGCGCTGCCCCGTCGCCGCCATCGTAATATAAAATAATTCGATTGCTATGGGACTTCGAACTTTCGTGAATAACATTGCCCACAATATATGTCAGACCACCTTGAGGAACGTTGATCTGATCACTGGCGGTCCCTGTTGCCTCATTCGCAATACGATTATACAGAATGTAGTTGTTTTTCGCTCGTGTTTTTACGTTATGGCCAGTATCGGTTCCACAGATGGCGTCGTGAATATAACTATGTTTAAGAACAAAAGTCTCTGCACCACTGATGTATATATTATGATTGTATCCACAGTCCGTTAAACCATTTTGTGAAAACTCTGAGTGCTCAATTAGAATGTTAGTACCGTCACCAAGCACCCCGTCTTCGCTGTCATGAATATAAGCATTGCAAATAGTCGTATCATTTTCGATGCGAATCGCTGCGCCATTTTCATCAGCAACTTTAGCTCCTGAAATTTCGATATTTTCAATGGTCACTTTACCCGTGGTGACAAGCATTCCTTTGCCATTTGAGATATTCCCAGCCACACGCTTGAGGTGAGGGCGAGTTGCGCCCACTCCGCGCAATGTAACACTATTAGAGATCACCGCAAAATCATCAACGTAGTCTCCTGAACTGATTTCGATCACGTCTCCGTTCATACTACTTTGAATCGCGAGTGAAGGTTTGGCATAGGTTTGGCCTGCTCCGACCTTGAGAACGCGCCCCTTCGTTGGAAAGTTATAACTCATGAGTGCAGCTGTATTGGTGTAGGTGACGGTTGCTTGAGATAAAAATGTGATGGCATCATCCGTCGTTGCAACGTCTTGATCTGCCTGCTGAGTTAGAGCCAGAGTGTAGTTCCCCGCTGCGAGCCCCGATACAGAGTATGAAAAAACACAGCGATCTTGAGTCACTGGAACCACAGCAACAGGAGAGGTCGCTGAGCCGCGATCATTTGGAGTTACTGTTCCAGCATAAACATAAATCGCATTGCCACCTGTTCGGTGACGGTTGAGCAAACTCGAGTCAACAGTACCTGCTATTCCAGAACCTCCGGCGGCAGCACTGCTCACGGTGATCGTAGTTGGTTTTGATTTAACAGTTTTCGCTAGTATGTCGGATATTGGAAATAACACCAAAATAGCCGAAAATACGGCCCACTCTCTCGTGAATGACCTCATACTGCCCCCTGCCACAACATTCTACCACTTGATTGGCGGCGAAGGCAGGGGAGTTAGCAAAACCTGGCCCAAGATTCTCATCTTGAGACGCGCAAGGAGTGTGCAAGTCGATTTTAGGTGCGAAAAACTGGGTCCCCCTACATAAAGACCCGACTGCCCAGATTTAACGTTTCTTAGGTGGCCGCGAAAGTTTCGGGGCCGCCAAATTTGGATACTCTTTGATTTGTGGATTAAAGGCTGCTTTTTTTCGTAGATCCCTCAGCGTTTCTTCAATTGCGCGAAGCAGTTGAGGGTCCCTCTTGTCCATATAATCCTCGGGAGTGTACTCCACCTCAATATCCGGATCCGTTCCGTAGTTCTCAACCCCCCAACCGACATCCTGAAACCAGTGACTGTATTCTGGCTGAGTTACCATTGTCTTATCGCGCAAACTGTATTGGCCATTAATCCCAATCACCCCGCCCCAAGTTCTTTTACCAATCAACTTTCCGATCTTCATCAGCTTAAAGCCGTGGGAGAAAATATCCCCGTCGGACCCCGCAAACTCATTCGTCACCGCTACAATCGGACCGCGAACCGCATAAAGAGGGTAAGAGCCGCGAGTCGAATAACGACTCTCACCAAGGCCGATCGGCTTTTGCGCAAGGATTTTTAAAAGATGCTGAGAGACATGCCCCCCCCCATTAAAACGAACGTCGATAATCAAACCATCCCGATCATACTCCGCTAGAAAATAGCGATAAAACTCGGCGTACCCCTGAGGCATCATATTCGGAATATGAACGTAGCCAATTTTGCCTTTAGACTGCTGATGAACAAACTCTCTATTGCCCTCGACCCAATCACGATAAATCAGGTCGCGTTGCTGGGTCAGTGTCTTAACTACCACCTCTTCAGGAGTCTTCTGTCCCTTACGTTTTACCGAAAGAAGCACCTCCAGGTTGTTGTAATTTTGCAAGCGAGTCTCAAGATCCATCGCCTTGCTGAAGCCATGACCATGAATTTTTATGATCTCATCGCCCTCACCAAGTTGCACTCCAGGCGCAGAGAGCGGAGAATCATGCCCGGCTCTCCATGAATCTCCGCTGTATATTTTCACAATCTTATATGACTTTGACTTTTCTTGAAATTCGAGTTCAGCACCCAGATAGCCCAAAACATTTTGATAAGGCTGACGATGGTATTGACCACCAAATTCGTAAGCATGGCTAGTTCCAAGATCGCCTTGCATTTCCCACAGCAAATCAGAAAATTCTGCCCGTGTTTTTGTGCGCGCCAAAAGAGGTAAATACTGACTATATGCTTTTTTCCAATCCACCTTCGACATATCGGCTCGCCAAAAATGTTCTTTTTGTAAATACCAAGTCTCTCGGTACATCTGCTTCCATTCTTCACGGGGATCAATTTGCAGGCGAATGCGTCGCAAATCAATCCACCCGTCTTTTTTGCCTACACTCTTATCTTTGCTTGGCTTTGAAGTCGTTGCGACAAGGCGAAGCGTGTCCTCGTTGGTTCGATAAAGAACTTGTTTGCCGTCTCCGCAAACAACGAAGCTGTGCACACTGTCTGCCCAACGCTCTTCTTTATTGTCCTCGAACTTAAAAGCATAAAGACCATTGTCACCACCATCCCTCGACCACCTTGAAAAATCAGTCTCAGGCTTAACCTCGCAAGCCCGATACAGCACGCCGCCTGGAATGGCACAAATAGAATCGTAAGCTTTTAGCTCTAGCGGAAAGGGCATAATCCGGTGGTCGATCCCCTCAAAATCAATCTCGACATCTTCAGCCGACTTTTCAGACTTTTTCTTTTTGTTGTCTTTGCTCTGTTCTTTTTCTGGAGCTGGAAGATTGCCAAGGCCTGCCTTAAAAGGATTTGAAGCCGTTTTGGTCAACGCCACGACGTAGGGCTTTTGGCCAAAAGGGAATCCTAGGTCAAAATGAGTTGCATTGTAGACCGGGTAAAACTCACGCACGCTCACAAAATAAAGGTATTGGCCGTCCGCACTGAAGCTTGGAGATCTATCCTCGACAAGCGACCTTATAAGTGCCCTGACTTTCTTTGTCTTGCTCTCGTAGACATGAATATCAATACTCATGCCCTTTTCTATCGAGATAGCATATGCCAAATAGCGACCCTGCGGCGACCAGGTCAGATCAAAAGATCTAAAAACTTCTGATTTTTCGATCAGGGTCACCTTCTGGGTCTTTGTATCCACCACAAAGACTTCATTGCGATTGTTGGTGATCGCGAGCAAATCTTTTTTTGGATTGGCTAGTATTGACCAAATGACTCCCCAATCCTGCTTTTCTGCTATCACCCTCATCTGCCGAGTCCCTAGATCACACTGAATCAGGCGATCTGCCAATTCAGAGTTATTGCCAGCAAGATATAAATATTTATTGTCTTGCGAATAGGTCGGATGTTTGTAACGCACATCGCGCAAAAGATCCCACTCAAACACAGGCCCATCAAAAACGGGCATGCTAAAGCCATGTCCTCGTGAGCCTACAAAGAGCTGCTGTAAATTTGGAGAAATCGCAAAGGATTCGAAATATCCTTGGGCGCTTTCAAAACGTGGCTGAGCCTGAACCGCTGGAGTTGCACACTCGATCTCTACTTTAAGCTCTTGATGAGTTTTTAAATCATAGCAATAAATATCCGCGCCCTTTTGATAGATAAGCTGCAATCCATCGGTCTCGAGATTGCGTACGTAATAGTCCTCATGATGAGTCAGACGCTTTATGGATTTGCCATCAAGCTCACAACTGTAAATGTTGGCTGAACCTTCATGGTCCGAAATAAAATAAATTTGATTTTCAATCAAACGTGGTGATGAAATATTTGTCTTGATATTTTTTAAAATGCGTTGAAATTTTTCTTTGCTCGATTTGCGAGTCCAGATCACACCCGCCGTGCCCCCTTGGTACCTCTTCCATCGAGCGGGGTCTCCATTCTTACGACCGAGCATCATCGCCCCGTTTTTACCATAACCACAAAAAAGAACCTCACCCAAATCCAATTTACGGTATTTCTGTTCGATAAGATCGAATTCGAAAGCTTCGGTCACTCCGAAGGTCTGCAAAACACTGGAAAAGAGAATGGTCCTGTCGTTTTTCCAACCTATTAGGTTAGAAATATTAAAATGAACCAGCTGCTGGGGCGCTCCCCCCTCTGCGGAGACAACATAAAGACCCAACTGTCCCCGATCTGTTCCGATATACGCAATACGCTTGCCATCAGGAGATAACTTAGGTTGCTTGGCAATGCCAATATTGGCGGTCAAGCGCTTTGCCGCCCCCCCTTCACGAGGAACACTCCAAAGGTCATCATCCGATACAAAAACGATTTTGTTTTTACAAATAGTCGGTTGGGAATAGTAGCCAAGATTCTCGGACATAGTCTCACCTCTGAATTTGCTCATCGATCGGATATCCCAACCCATTTCCCAGCGAAAATAAATTAAAAGAATTCGTGATGCATATTGCCATCTTATAAACACTCACTTCTGCCCCACAACTCCAGTTTGGGGTAAGACTTGCAAATTCGTCATTGCCTTCCAAAAAATTTTCCCTGTATAGTCTCGCCAATCAAAATATAGGGAGAACCCATGAAATCAATTCTTTTAGCATCAACGATCCTTCTTGCTTCTGCTGCCGCTTCTGCCGCTCCAAAAGCAACAACTCCAGCCGTAACAGCTCCAACAAACGCAATGGTTGTCAACACGCCAGTTGCAGCAGCGACAACTACTACTTCTGACATGACAATGCCAACCACCTTGGCGTTCAACTTTGTGGGCCTCTCTCAAGGCAAAACCAATGTTTACTTTGACGTTGGCGGCATGAGCGAAAAAGTGGCTCCAGCTTTGAGCTTCAGAAGCTATAGCAACAAAGAGCCAAGAAAAGAACTGAACAACGCTAAAGCAACTGTCGACCGCAGCCTTGCAACTCTTGGCGCTTCCATTGCTGTCTTTAAGCGTGAGACAAAGTCTATCATCTTGAACCCATATCTCTTCTTCGGAACAGAAAAAGATGCCCTTAACACTAGCAATACAAACGGCATGGGCGCTCGTCTTATTGGCCAAGCTAATTTGAATAAAGCTCTTGCTATTCAAGCGGGTCTTGATGGCAACGCTATGGAAGGCGATTTTAAAGCTGACGTTTACGTCGGTGTTGCTTTCGCACTTTAATTAGGTCTCTTAAAGATCAAATAAAAAAACCGAGCTTTTGGCTCGGTTTTTTTTATTCTCTCTGTGGCACCGCTATCGTTTCTTCTTCGTCTTTAGCATAGCGATCTGCCGATCGACTTTGCGCCTTTCACTTTCTGATTTTTTAATTTCTTTTACCGATTTTGCGATACGCGCTTTGGCGATTTCGATCTTTTTTTGGCGTTGCGCCTCGTCGTCTCAAGCAGAGTATAGGCCTGCTTCAGTCGATTCTTCGCGAGGCGAGCATCTGATGCTGCCCGATTCGCATCCGAGTAGGCTCCTCGAATATCTCCCTCAATGGCAAGAACCTCGTCCATTGAATTGCTGGCCTCTTTTACTGCCTTTTCTTTACGATCACGCAGCTCATCCCGGCGTTGCTTCGCAATCTCGAGCTTTTGTTTTGATGCCTCTACCTTTTTTTGCGATTGGACTAAGCGCACTTCAGCTTCTTTTATTTGTTTTTCGTACTGCTGAGATTCAGCGGAACGTAGCATAAAAATCTAAAGCGCGTCACTTTATTTGCGAAAATATTGCCGTTTGCCAACTCGAATCAGATTCGAGGCCCCATTTCGGGTGGGATTTTTTTATTGATATTATTAATGTGTGTTTTTAAAGTTGCCTTTGAGATAAAAAGCCTTTTGGCAATCTGAGCATTACTAAGGCCCTCAAGAATTAAAGAGGCCACTTTTGTTTCGCACTTAGTAAGATTTCTATCCTTGTAACACTCTATTTTTGCCTGATGTTTTTCTTCAAGGGGCGAAAGGAGAGTCAAAAACTGCTCGTCGTCACTCACGACAACAAAGTCCACGATTCCATTTTGACATCTCACTCTTGGAAAGTGACAGAATCCCTCGACTTTAATTTTTTTTTCTGCACACAACTTGTCGTATTTTTGGATACAGGGCCCTCCGCAGGAGCCTCCCATTTTATTTCCGCATTTTTTAATACAAAGAGAATTTTGAAATAAAATTTTTCGTTGCCGATCTTTGACGCAAATCCCAACAGAGCTCTCTGAAATAAAATCCGGTGAATTCAAAATGCACCTCGCTTTTGTTTTCTGGCGAGCCCCTTCTGTCATCGATACGCCGGAATCCCCGTAATATGCTCGCCAACAATAAGACGATGGATATCCTCGGTTCCCTCATAAGTATTCACACTCTCGAGATTCAGCATGTGACGTCCGCATTGGTACTCATAAGTTATACCGCTGGCCCCTAAAATATCTCTTGTCTTTCGTGCGATGTCGAGTGCCATTGAGACATTATTCATTTTTGCCATCGAAATTTGTTGTGCCGTGGCCTTGTCTGCATCTTTCAATCGACCTAACTGCATTGTAAACGCCTGGGACTTTGTGATCTCCGTCAGCATATTCGCAAGTTTCGCCTGTACCAGCTGAAAACTCGCTATTGGTTTTCCAAACTGAATTCTGGTTTTTGCGTACTGCACCGCCTCATCAAAACAGGCCATTGCCGCCCCCAAGGCCCCCCAAGAAATTCCATAGCGAGCCTGATTTAGGCAAGCAAATGGCCCCTTTAAACCAGAAACTTGCAACATCTGAGATGCTGGAACTCTGCAGTCCTCAAAAATGAGCTCCGATGTCACAGAAGCTCTCAGTGAAAACTTTTTTTCAATATCTCGAACTTGAAACCCCGGAGTCTCGCGTTCAACAATGAAACCCCGAACAATGGCCTCATCATCCTTTGCCCAGACGATCGCGAGATTTGAAATTCCACCATTCGTGATCCACATCTTATTGCCATTCAAGACATAGTCGTTTCCGTCTTTTCGTGCTCTTGTTAGCATGCCGCCCGGATTAGAACCAAAGTCAGGCTCAGTTAAACCAAAGCAACCAATGAGTTCGCCACGTGCCATCTTTGGCAGATATTTTTGTTTTTGCTCCTCTGATCCGAACTTATAAATCGGAAACATACAGAGCGCTCCTTGCACACTTGCAAAACTGCGAATACCACTGTCGCCCCTCTCGAGCTCTTGCATCACGAGACCATATGAGGTGTAGTTAAGACCCGCACAACCATACCCCTGGATTGTGGCACCGAAAACCCCCAGGCTACCAAGTAGTGGCACTAAGTGCTTCGGGAATGTCCCGGCTTCGTAGTGATCTGCTACAATCGGCAAAATTTCGCCATCAACAAATTGGCGAATTGCGTTTCTCGTCATCAGCTCATCTTCGCTGAAAAGCTGATCCATTTGAAGAAAATCAGGAGACGTGAAGGCTTGCATGAGAACCTCTTTCTTATGGTCCCCAGTATCCGGCCAACCAGCTATTTTCTCGAGCAAGGACATAAAAAATCCACCCCAGGGAGGAGGACCTTGCCTTTGAATCCTCGGTCGACTTCAACTATCGTGTTTCTATGACAAATTCCTCCGGCAATCTCAACATCAACATTGCCACCGTTAACGGCAGCGGCAGTCAAACTGCGAACCAAGTTCTATTAAAATCTATTTTTCGGATGGGGATACCTGTCGGTGTTAAAAACATGTTCCCCTCCAATATCTCTGGCATGCCGACATGGTTCCATATTAGGGCCAACTCGGAGGGCTTCATTGGCCCCCAAAAAAACTTCGACATCCTCGTAAATCTTAATCGCAAAACCTTAGCTCAGGATATAAAAGCTGTTCGCCAAAAGGCATTGATTATTTGCGATGAACTCTCCGTGCCGGATCTCCCCCCCTTGTCTAAAGACTGCGCGCTTATCGGAGTTCCATTTAAAACAATCGTCGACCAAGTCAATTCACCTCAGAAGTTTAAAAAATTTTTAACTAATATGATTTACGTCGGTGTGCTCGCTCATGTTTTAAAAATTCCACAGGACACACTCTTTGAAGTAATAACCGATCATTTTCTGCGCCGGCCAGATCTTGCAGAACTAAATAAAATGGCCGTCACCGTCGGACATAGCTGGGCACAGCAGAACCATCCAGATTTAAAATCTCCGCATCCTCTACCCGCCCCATCCGCGAACAAAAGTCCGCTCTTGGTAGATGGGAACACGGCCGCCGCCCTCGGCCTGCTCTTCGGCGGGTGCACTGTGGCCACCTGGTATCCTATCACTCCCGCCACTTCATTAATGGAGACCTTTGTCTCTTATGCCTCGGAATACCGCAAAGATAAATTCGGCAACAATAAGTTCGCGGTCCTCCAAGTTGAAGACGAGCTCGCAGCAATTGCAGGTGTCCTTGGCGCAGGATGGGCTGGCGCCCGGGCAATCACCACAACATCAGGGCCCGGCCTTAGCTTGATGGCAGAGGCCGCTGGTTTTGCCTACTACGCCGAAATTCCCGTCGTAATCTGGGATGTTCAAAGAGCGGGCCCCTCGACGGGTCTTCCGACCCGCACC
>JAMIQD010000243.1:0-1906 GCA_035914755.1 Pseudobdellovibrionaceae bacterium
ATGTTCAAAGTCTCTTACTCGGCCAGCAAAGGCTGGTACGATCCACAGGTGACTCCTTACCAGTCTTTGCAATTAGATCCAGGGGCGAGCGTTCTGCACTATGGTCAGGCCCTCTTTGAAGGAATGAAAGCTTTTCGGATGCAGGATGGCCACTGCGCGATGTTCAGGCCTGATTTTAACTGGCAGCGCATGACTGAAGGGGCTGAGAGATTATGTATGCAGCCTCCACCTAAGGAGTTGTTTATTGAGGGTATCAAAGAGCTCGTAAAAATCGACAAGGACTGGATACCTTCTGAAAAAGGCTGTGCTCTCTATATTCGTCCGACCCTTATTGGAACCGAAGCTTTTTTGGGAGTGCGGCCGGCGGAGGAGTATTTATTCTTCGTGATCTTGTCTCCTGTTGGCTCTTACTACTCAGAGGGAACAAAGCCGATTAAAATTTGGGTCGAAGAAGAATACATTCGTGCGGCTCCCGGAGGACTCGGTGCAACCAAGGCGGCGGCGAATTATGCCACCAGCCTTCGCGCGGCCCAAGAGGCCAAAAAAAATTCTTACTCCCAGGTGTTGTGGCTCGATGTTCAACGTGAACATGTCGAAGAAGTTGGGACCATGAATGTCTTTTTTGTTTTCGATAACGAAGTCGTGACTCCGTCATTGGACGGCACTATTTTGGGCGGAGGAACAAGAGACTCCGTGAAGACGCTGTTAAAGTCTTGGAATATTCCAGTGACTGAGCGCAAAGTAAAACTCGAAGAGATCAGAGAGGGCCACAAAAGCGGCCGTCTCAAAGAGATTTTCGGTACCGGCACCGCCGCCGTGATCAGCCCAGTCGGCGAGCTCGCCGCGAAGCAATGGCAGCTCGTGATTAACAATAATCAGACAGGGCCTTTTGCTTCGAGGCTGTACGAAGAATTAACGGGTATTCAGAATGGAACAAAGCCTGATACCTTTGGTTGGATGGAGCGAGTGGATTAGCTAGTGAGCTTAATCTTTTTGATAGACACTATGTGTGAACCCCAGGTTGGAATACCTGTGGTGCCACTGTCATTGATGTCTTGGTATTTATCCACTTTTAAAGTGCTCGTATTGACCCATGCGAGCCTTGCACCCGGCTCGGCTCCAGATACAATCAAGTGCTTTTCATCTGGTGTGATGGCGATGCCTGTTGCATTTTTGAACTCAAAACGCTCAATGAACTTGAGGGTTTTGTAGTTAAATACGAAAACAGAATTAGTGCTCGGCAGAGTCACAAAAACCAGGGATTTTTTAGAAGAAGAGGTAATGCTTAAAGACTCACCGACAAAAAAAGCAGACATTTGTTTGGGTACTTTTGCAGCGTTGTAGACGCCCTCTTTGTTGATAATTCCGAAGAGTGTTGGGTTGAGTTCGGTCATTTTGAAGCTTTTTCCGCCGCCAATAGCGATACTGCCATCTTGAATTTGATGAAAGTGTGAGGGGCCCAACTTTTCAAAAGTAATTTGTTTGTGAATGCTGTTGGTTTTTGCATCAATCCAAGTGAAGTTTGGAGGGGTGTTGTCGCTACCTTGTCCAGAGCTACAAGTGATTAAAAAATTTTCATCTAAAGAAAGCTGACAATCGTGGATGCGTGTACCGCCAGTTTTGACCTCAATTTTTCGAAGGGCTTCGGGTGTGCTGTAGCTCCAACCTGTTAAAACTGAAAGATTGGTTTTGTCATTGTTTTCTGAAATATAAACAGTGGCTCCATTACTAGAAAAGCAGGAGTGCCCAAAGAAACGACTGTTTGGTGCCGCCTTCATTGTTGAAAGAGTCTTTTTTTCAAACAGGTCATAAACACAGGCTTCGGTATGATAGCGCCCGACAAAACAAATAATCTGGGGTTTGCTAGGATGCTGCGAAAGCGAGTGGGGCAAAAATGGCAGATCAT
>JAMIQD010000244.1:0-2843 GCA_035914755.1 Pseudobdellovibrionaceae bacterium
GTTGTTTATCAGCTTCCATTAGCAAAGATTGGTGGAAATATTTTAGGACCTTTCATCGCGCGAGACATTGCGAGAATATTTGAGTTTAGGAAGTTAAAAATTATTGAATATTTCAGAGAGACTTGACCGTTTCAGATTCTGGCCCGGAATTTCCAGCGTCTCTTGCCAGAAAAATTCGACTAGCTGGGCGAATTTCACTTTTTTAGAGACGAATGACCACTAGATTTGAGATAATCCTGCCATGGGCTTTACTGACCAATTGTTTACCTTACTGTCGCTGTTTCTTTCCGCAGCTTTGATTGTCGTCCTTACGGCCGTACTGATCGGATCCAGGGCGCCACGGCTTTCCACAACTCTTTTGCTCCTACTCATATGCTGCCGATTTCTTTCACAGCTTTCGATCACTATGTAGAGCGAGTTCGGAGTTCAGCAGCATTTCTCCTCTGAGGACTTGATTTATTTTCAAGATCTTTCATTCTGCTTGGGTGCAATACTCACCCACACTTCAGAGGAATATCTATGGCAAGTCCCCGTCAGATGGGCCTATTCGATGGCCATCACCCCAAGAGCGCGCATATTTCCATCAAAGAAAAACACGAACTTGTTCAGTTGGCCGACGCTGCTCCCTGGCCCCAGATGATCGAAGAGGCGATGGGGATCCGAGTTTCCAAGGTCAAAGCACTGGTGGGTCCAGAGCCCCACTACCGGGAGCTTTTGGGCGCGATCGCCTTGATGTCTGTTCGACAGATCACCTATCGGCAAGCCGAAGACTTAATCGCACATTATGCTCCAGCAAGGTACCTTTGCAATTTGATGGACTCCAGATGGAACCCGGATCACATCACCATCTTCGAATTCACCCAAATGATGGGGCCCGAAGGCATGGACATTTTCAACAAAACGTTCCTACTTCACGCCCAAGAGATTGGGATTTTGGACCCATCCAAGTTGATGTCAGACACTACCGCGCAAGAGGCTATGATTCCGTACCCGAACGAAGTTGGGCTGATGAAAAGATTTTCAGACCTGACAATGGGTGCCCTGAAAAAAGTGGGCGGAAAATTTTCCGCAATCAAGGGCGAAGCCAAAGAGATCGCGGCCAAGATCAAGGGCCTCGTGCGGAGGTCCCATCTGTTTGCAAAAACAAATGTCGACAAAGTCAAGGTCGGCAAAAAGTTGTACCACACGGCTCAAGAGCTGCAGGGGTTACTCAAAGGAGTCCTGTCCCGTGCAGAGCGCAGACTTCACGGAAAAACCTCAATGGAAATTCAGCGACTCTCAAATCTGATGGACACACTTTTTCCGCAGATTTTATTTTTTCTGGAGACCGGGTTTGTGGCATCCAAAAAGATCATCCATCTTCAGATGTCAGAGCTGTACTCGATTGTCCGAGGCAAAGCAGGGAAGTCAGTCGAGTTCGGGCTCAAATGGGGAATCAGCAGAGTCGATGGATTTGCCTTGGGATTTTTGATCAACAATGGCTTGAATGCTTCAGATCAGAAATTCTGCACTCAATCCATCAAAGAGCATATCCAGATTTTTGGCAAAGCACCGAAGACCTTCGGGTTCGACCGAGGTGGCTACAGCATAGCCAATATCCGAAAAGCCGAGAAGCTGGGAGTGAAGCACGTGGGGATTGCTCCGACTGGAAAGGCGCCATGGGCGGTATCCGAAAAAATGTCGGAAGTGATCCGCCGAGAGCGGGCCCAGGTCGAGGGACTGATCGGCACACTGAAATCAAAAAAGTATGGCTTCAACAAACCCAATGTGAGATCCACAGTGGCAATGGAGATGTCTGGCCATCGCTCGCTCTTGGGGTTCAATTTGATCAAAGCGCTCAAAAATTTGAACAACCAAAAGCTTCAGATGGCATGACGTTAAAGGAGACTTCGGAGAACGTAGCAACCTTTGGTTATCCACAAAGCTTCAGCTGAAAATTCTGAGAAATTGTGGATAACCGACAATTTTTACTGATTCAAATCGCCGAACTCGCTCTAGTTAGAATACGAGGCCGATTTTTCATTTTTTGTAAAACGTATTTCACTTCTTTTAGCCACAGTAATTTTGTAGAGAAAATACTGCGTCAAGAAAAGCTTCAAGACTCCAACGACTGATATTAAGATGGCCGAGTGCCAAATTACGTCAGCAAGTCTTTCCGTGATAAATTTAAAGTCCATGACTATGCCCTTTCTCATATATATTCGCCATTAGTAAATATGGTTAGAATACTGACCGTGAGTTGTTTCCTAACCTTACGATAAAAGAAATACTGTGATTTGATTTCTCGCTTCATAACTGCCCCCAGGGTAAGGGCCCTTAGGCCCCTTTCTTTTGGTATTTACGGCTAATGACGGCATCTAAAAACTTTTTTGAAAACATCATCACCGTTTTTTGATTTAGAAAAACCATGACCGTATTTCCCTTTTTAGAGAGACGAACCTTCATCGGTTGAATGATTGTTAGTTCATCTTTATATTGAACCTCTTGGGGTTGAATATTTCTTTTCTTCATAAAAACCTCCTAGGCTTTCGTTGTTGAGTCACTACATTCACAAGTCCCTTGTGTAGTGGCGACACACAAACGCCCCAAGAGTTTAGGAAAATAAAAAAATTAGGAGAACTACGGCGGAGAAAACCATGCCAAAAATTTTTGGTCGTGTGTTTTGCCTCAAAGCCGTAAAGACAGACCTTTCCAATAACTCTGGGGATATTCGGGAGGTTTTGTAGAAAAAGAAGCATCTCTTCCATTTACGAGGAATGAAAAATAAAAAACCAAAATCAAGACTGGAAATGACTCACGCTGATTGGATTACTGTTTATGGAGTGGGAAGCGAAAAAAGAGGG
>JAMIQD010000245.1:0-6861 GCA_035914755.1 Pseudobdellovibrionaceae bacterium
TGCAGTTTCCGGGTTCGTGGTCACCACTTGTGAGCATGGCAATTGAGAAGGAAGGCTTTGATGGAGTTTATATTTCTGGATCTGTGCTTTCAAATGATCTTGGTTATCCTGACATTGGCTTAACGAGCCTCACAGAGGTTGCCCAAAGGGGCCGTCAAATTTCTCGCACGACAAAGTTGCCGACGATCATCGATATCGACACCGGCTTTGGTGAACCCATGAGCGCAACCCGCACAGTCCAAGAAATGATCGAAATGGGCCTTTCCGGTTGTCACATCGAGGATCAAATTAATCCGAAACGCTGTGGTCACCTCGATGGCAAAGGCGTAGTCGCCAAAGAAGACATGGTTCGAAAAGTTGCGGCCGCAGCTCAAGGAAAAAAGTTGGATGAAAATTTTCTATTGATTGCCCGCACGGATGCTCGTGCCGTCGAAGGTTTGGACAAAGCTATTGATCGAGCCAAGGCCTACCTTGATGCTGGCGCTGACTGTATTTTTACTGAAGCCCTAGAGAACGAAAAAGAATTTGAGACCTTTCGCAAAGCAGTGAGCGCACCTCTTCTTGCCAACATGACAGAGTTTGGAAAAGGACGCCTCTATACCTACCAAGAACTCTCTAACCTTGGTTACAATATCGTCATTTATCCAGTGACGACTTTCCGTCTTGCAATGGGTGCAACCGTTAAGGGTCTCTCTGAGATCAAGGCCAAAGGCACTCAAGAAGGTTTGTTGAATGGCATGCAACATCGAAAAGATTTATACGCCTTAACTCGTTACGAGGAGTACAACTCATTCGACGCGAGCATCTTCAATTTTAGCATAAAAAAATGACGATACCGAGGTAGAAAAATCACGGGTACAGCTTTGACAGGAAAGTCCTTCGGTCAATACTTTTAGGGCAAAGAATAAGGAGCCCTAAAAGTGAAATACTTCTTTGCTATTTTAGTTTTGCCCCTGCTGACTCGCTGCGGAGACTCTTCGACGAGTCCAAACGCAGGCCAATACGGCCCAGAAATAAGCGGACAAGATATCACCAATCGAAGTCAGTGTGTTGGCAACCCGCAAAAAGGGGCTTCCATTTTTGGACCTGGCTGGGAGCTCGTGCAAAAAATTGCTGACGGCACAGAGGTCACAACAAAGATGTATTTCTTTAATGAATCTGTTTCGATTTTTGTTTTTTGCAGTCGCAATGGAATTAGTACCTACTCTCAGGTCAATGCTTCGGCACAAGTTGACGAGACGTCCTTCCGAATTCTATCGGCAGATTCAAGAGTCTCTGAGGCTACAGACAAGGGTATTACCCTCGTGTGCAAAGCCTCGATCAAAACGACGGCAGCTGTTTCTTATACATTTCAAGGTCCCTGCCTTAAGATGTTTATTGGAGGTGAGCCCTTACTACTCCCTCCTCGGTAATCTGACCTCTTGGGCAGCTGCGAAATGCATCGGACTTGACCCCTTAAATGCCGCACGATAGCTTCAGCTGTTATTGCTAAATATTATGCGACGCATGCCCAAAAAGAAGGCCGTACCCAAAAGGAGGAGCTGTGGCTGAGTATATTAATCCGGATTATGTTCCGGAGCCGGAGAAAATGAACGTAAAAAAGGGACTTGAGGGAGCTGTCATTGATACCACTTCAGTTTCTAAGGTGAATCCCGACACCAATTCGTTGATTTACCGCGGTTATCCAGTTCAAGACTTGGCTGAGAACTGCTCTTTCGAAGAGGTTGCATATTTATTGTACAATGGCGAGCTTCCTAACAGCGCTCAGCTGGCGGCCTTTGCAAAGACCGAAAAAAGTTACCGCGAAATTTCTAAAACTCTGCTGAATGTGATCAAAGCTTTGCCGCAAAAATGTCACCCTATGGATTCTATTCGCACAGCAGTTTCTTTCTTGGGCTGCGAAGATGCGCGCATTTGGGACTCTTCTCCTGCGACAGACATGGATAAGGCGGTCCAGTTGCTCGCGAAAATTCCAACCTGTATCGCGGCCGACTATCGATTCAAAAAAGGCTTGGATTTTATTCCGCCGAAGACTGATCTCTCTATCGCTGAAAATTTCTTTTACATGTGTTTCGGCAAAGTTCCACAAAAAGAAATCGTCCGCGCTTTTGATGTGTCGTTAATATTGTATGCAGAACATAGCTTCAATGCTTCGACCTTCACCTCTCGAGTTGTCACCTCGACTCAGTCTGACTTGTACTCCGCAACAGTCGCTGGAATTGGCGCCCTTAAGGGGCCTCTTCACGGAGGAGCCAACGAGCAGGTCATGCATATGATGCTCGAAATCGCAGATCCAGCAAAGGCGGAACAATGGATGATCGATGCTCTGGCGCAAAAGCGAAAAGTCATGGGTTTTGGTCACCGAGTTTATAAATCTGGAGACTCCCGTGTTCCAACCATGAAAAAATACGCACAAATCATGGCCGACGTCACCGGCGAGCAAAAATGGATGAAGATGTACAATGCCCTCGAAAAAGTCATGGTAGATAAAAAGAAAATCTATCCAAATCTCGACTTCCCAGCGGGACCTGCCTACTTCATGATGGGCTTTGAAATCGACTTCTTTACTCCGATCTTTGTTATGGCGCGGACGACTGGTTGGTCTGCCCACATCATGGAGCAAGCAGCAAACAACCGCATCATCCGCCCCCTCAGTGAATATGTTGGAGCAAACCAACGAAAGGTATTGCCGTTAACTGAGCGCAAGTAATATCTAAATGTTGAAGCCCCAAAGGACGGTCTCATAATGAAGCTGCAATTGTTTGTTCGAATCATTGTTCGATTTTTCGCTCTGACATTAACTCTTTCGTGTATGCATTCGAGCAAACAGAATACTCAGCCTTTAGGCCCAACACCCACACCGACCAGCTCTGCGCCCGGATTGGCAGCACCCGCAGCCTCAGCGACTGACAGTGCTGTAACTCCGATGGCGCCAGCTTCGAAGGAGTCTGCCATTCAACCCCGAGGTCTGGATTATGGCGCGACCATCAAACTTGTAACCTTCGGTTCATCTGCAAATCAAAATTTGCCGCAACCCATTTGGTCGACAATTTTAGGTCTCAATCCCGATATTTTCTTATTTATGGGTGATACTATTCAGACTTTAAAGCCGGATCAAAAGCCCATCTCAGAGCAATTCCGCAAACTCAACCGCATTCCTGAGTACCGAGCCTTTCGAGAAAAAATCCCCTTCTTAGCAACTTGGGATGATCAAGACTACGGACTTGAAAACGGTGGAGCGGAACACTCAAACAAAGAAAATTCTAAAAAAGAATTTTTGCGCAATTGGACCTATATTCGCGACTCCATCCCCATGGACCAAGCCGGAATTTATCACGCAAAAATTATTGGACCCAAAAAGAAACAGGTTCAATTTATTATGCTCGATACTCGCACATTTCGCAGCCCCTTAAACCAAGATACAAAGGGCACGATCTTAGGACAAGATCAGTGGGCATGGCTCGAGGAACAGCTCAAACGTCCCGCCCAGCTTCGTTTTATTGTTTCAAGCATCCCCTTGATCGCAAGTGAGCAGAGGACAGAACAAATCACCGAAACCTGGACAAACTTTCCGAGCGAAAGGCAGCGTTTTTTTGATCTCCTTAAAAAGCAACATACTCGAAATGTCATTGTACTCAGCGGAAATCCTCACCAAGGTGCGATTGCAAAAACATCTTTAAAGGACTGGGGCTCTCTCTACGATGTGACAGCAAGCCCCATTAATGAACCCGTAGCAAGTACCTACCAAGACCCCTCATTTGAGGGTCCAGCTTCGAACGTAGAAAACTTCGGAGTCGCAGAAATCGATTGGGCTACTAAAAAAGTTCAGATCCAAATTCGCGATAAAAATAATGTCTCGCTATCGTCAGTAAGTATAAAAATTCAATAATTTCATCATCTTATAACTTTATTTAGAATATCTCTAAAAATATCTTGAATAATTCTAATATTAGAATTATTCTAATCCCATGAAGAACACAGCTTATTTGTCGACAGATCTCGTGCAGAAGAAACTGCAGGCTGCGGGGGTTCAGCCAACCCTACAGAGAATCGCTATCTGTAAGTACGTGCTTTGCGAGGGAGACCATCCCACTGCCGAGGACGTAACGAAATGGGCCGAGAAAAACCTCGATAAAATTAGCCAGGCGACTGTTTACAACACCCTGAACACTCTCGTTGATGCCGGACTCCTTAGAGTCTTTAAACTCCCTCACTCAGAAAAGGTCATTTACGATAGCAACACGCACGATCATTATCATTTTCTTGATGAGGCCTCTGGAAATCTTTACGATATTGAAGCTAAAGATATTTCTGTTGAGATGCTGGTTCCACATCAGTTTGAAGTGAATTCAGTGGAAATTGTTTTTAAGGGTCGAATGAAGAGCTAACAAAATTTAAGAACGATAAAATACTAACCACAACATAAATAAGGAGTACGTCATGTTAGGTATTGGCGAAAAGTTCCCGGAGTTTAAATTGCAAGCTTGTGTCTCTCGAGAGAAAGGAAAAGAATTCCATGAAGTTTCAAACTCAAACTTCAAAGGCTCTTGGGCTGTTCTTTTCTTTTGGCCTCTTGATTTTACGTTTGTTTGCCCCACTGAAATCGCTGAGTTCAACAAAGCTCACAAAGATTTTGCAAACCGCGAAGCCAAGTTATTTGGCCTCAGCGCGGACTCACACTTTGTTCACTTGGCATGGAGAGAGAACCATGCAGACCTTAAAGATCTGCACTTCCCTATGATTGCCGACTACAACAAAACGTTAACTCAATCTCTAGGGATTGCTTCAAAAGACAATGGAGCACCTCTTCGTGCGACCTACATTGTTGACCCTGAGGGCGTTATTCGTTGGGTGTCTGTCAATGACCTTTCTGTTGGCCGCAACGTCAAAGAAGTCATCCGCACTTTAGACGCTCTTCAAACAGATGAACTTTGCCCATGCAACTGGGAAAAAGGTCAAAAAACCTTAGGTTAATTTTTAAATCAAAACGTCCGCGTATATCGCAAATGGCTCTGAGAAGTTTTCGCATGAGAATTTTTCAGGGCCGTTTTTTTAAAGGAGTCAAATATGAGCACCCTGAATGAAAAAGTAGATTCGTTTCTCGAAAAAGAATTTCCCGGAGCAACCAGCACCATCTACCGAGATCTTTCGTTGAACTTCAAAAAAGTTTTAGAAGACTCTCCCTTGGAACCTCAAGAGAGATTCATGAACCTATTGTCGATCGCGGTGGCTCTTGAAAATAAAGAAATGGTGGCTCTGGCTAAATCTGTTCTTTCTGAATTAGAAATTGCCCCAGAAGTTATTCAAGAAGCTGCTGAGGTTGCCGGCATCATGGGAATGAACAATGTCTATTATAAATTTCGTTCCTTTCTGTCTCCAGAACTAGTAGCCGCTGACTATCAAAGAGCAGGCCTGCGAATGAACTCGCTAGGCAAGCCCGTCAGCAGCAAAAAAGATTTCGAAATGATGGCACTATCGGTGTCTATCATCAACGCTTGTCCAGTTTGTGTTGCCAGTCACGAAAAAGCTGTTCGTGGCCACGGTGTACCTGCTGACAAAGTTCACGATCTTGCGCGACTCGCAGCAACAGCGAAAGGTTTGACCAGCTTAAAAAAGGCTTGGACTCTTTAGCAAATTACTGGGCTCCTAAACTAAAGTGCGCATTACGCAACTAAGATGCGTAATGCGCACTTTGACTAAACACAGGAACTTACACAGAGGTGCAGTTTAGAAGTTCTACGGAGTGACCATCAGGGTCTTGTAGAATAGCCTTTTTGCCGTCGGGCATGTCCGTGGGGTCAAGAATCATGAGCACACCAGGGATCAAGTTGAGCTGGCTTACTTTTTCTTCCATTCGCGTCACTCTGAATCCCATCAAAACCTTAGGGGTCTTTCCAACCTCGGCAAAAGGGGTCGACATCAAACTCAGCTCAAATCCCTCTATACAGCTGCGAAAAAGTTCACCACCGACGCTGACTTTAACTCTTTCAAAGTGACAGCCAAGTACTTCATAGAAACGAACCATATTTTCTAGATTCGGAGTATTAACGGTGATAGAAGTGAAGACAATTCCCATCTCTCTATGGCATCTTTAATACCGGTTTTAGTCAAGAGGCGCCCGATGGGGATCGGACACAATTGTCTAAACTAGACTGAGGTTTTATGATGACAACACCATCTGAAAAAATTTTCTTAAAAGACTATCGCAAACCCGAGTTTGAAGTCGAATCACTTTCACTGGAATTTGATTTGCACGAAGACTTTTGTCGAGTCCTTGCTGTTTCAAAGATAAAATCTCTCAAGCCTGGAGCCTCCCTCTTTCTAGAGGGCGACGATCTCGAATTAATTTCGGCATCCATCAATGGCCGTGCGCTTACGCCCAAGGACTACGAATTAAAAAACGAAGGCCTTAAAATTTTCGATGTTCCAGAGAAATTTGAACTCTGCATCGAGACCAAAATTTACCCGCAGAGAAACACCTCGCTCGAAGGACTTTACAAATCGAATGATATTTTTTGCACGCAATGTGAAGCGCAAGGCTTTCGAAAAATCACCTATTTTTTCGATCGTCCGGATGTCATGACAAAATATCAAGTGACTATTGAGGCCGACCAAAAAAAATACCCGATTTTACTTTCGAACGGCGATCGACTCAAGATCGAAGATCTAGGCAATGGGCGCCACAAGGCGCTTTGGCAGGACCCTCATAAAAAGCCCTGTTACTTGTTCGCCCTTGTTGCGGGGGATCTCGGCGTCATCAAAGATCACTTCACAACCAAATCTGGACGAAAAGTAAATCTTGAAATTTATGCCACCCACGGCAAACAGACGCGTTGCTTGCACGCTATGGACTCGCTCAAA
>JAMIQD010000246.1:0-16847 GCA_035914755.1 Pseudobdellovibrionaceae bacterium
CCAAAAGAAGATAAAAAGAATCCTTATTATAAACTTTCAAGTAAGGAACAAAAGAAAAACTCTGAGCAGAAACCACCTGATTATTTGCTAGCGCAAATTCACCCGTATCATGATCCGCTCGAAAACCCTGCCAATCAAAAGAAAAAATTCCACCTGGCAAACTAAAGTTAAGTCCCACCGAATAGGCCCCCGCAGAATTTGCCGTCGTCAAATAACCGGCTTGCAAAGCCGCGCCGCCGCCAAAAGTAATTTCAGTGCGTGGAAACGCTACCGCCTGAATGTATTCCGGAGTTGTTGCTTGAACAATGACGCTGGCAAATAACAAGGCTACAAAAACCAAAGCTTTCATTAAAAATCTCCTTTTAAAATGTTTAAACAGCTTCTTCGTCTCGACTCACAAGCTTGCCGAACTTTCGAGTTCCCCACTGCCGAACTTTCTCGATGTACTCATAGGCTGCAGGCACCACCACCAAAGTTAACAAAGTAGAACTTATCAGGCCGCCGATAATCGCAACCCCCATGCTCGTTCTTTGCTTCGAAGCCTCATTGAGACCAATCGCGACGGGCAACATCCCGGCGATCAAAGCAAAGCTCGTCATCAAAATCGGGCGAAGTCTGTTTTTACCGGCCCTGAGAATCGCCTCTCGCATCGGCATCCCCGCCTGCATCGATTGATTGATATAATCCACCAAAATAATCGAATTCTTTGTCGCTATCCCCAAAAGCATCACACATCCGATCATCGAGAAAAGATCCAAAGAGCTTTGAGTTATCCAAAGACTGTAAAAAGCCCCACAGGCCGCGAGCGGCAAGACCAACATGATCGTAAAGGGAGTCACAAAAGATTCATAAAGAGAAGCCAGCACCATGTAGATAAATAAAATCCCTAAGCCCATGGCAATAGCCACATTGACAATCAACTCTTGAAAGTTTTCAGCTTGGCCGACAAATTTGTAGCGCATGCCGGACGGCAAAGGATGTTCAACCTCTAAGAGTTTCTTAACATCTGCAATCGCACCGCCCATCCCGGGCCCCTTCGGATTGATGTCTGCGGTGATCTGAATGTAGCGAACTCGATCCTGTCGGTTGATATTCGTTGGCCCCTGGGCTTCTTTGACATCGGCAAAAAGTCGCAGATATGTCAGACGCCCATTCATCGCGGGGATACGGATATTCGGCAGCGACTGACGCACATCACGCTGATCTTCTTTCAGACGAATCCGGATGTCATACTCTTTTCCATTTTCACGAAATATGGCAGGGGTTACGCCCTCGACAAGGGCCCGCATTTCGTTTCCGACCTGGGTATTAAGCACTCCCACCTGCGCCGCACGGATCGGATCGATATCAATTTGAATCTCGGGCTTCCCAGGGCGATAACTGCTATCCACATCGAGCAAGGCCGGGTGTTGTTTTAGCTTTTCGAGCACAAACTTTGCCTCTGTTTCTAACTGAGCAGAATCACTACCAATAAGATTTAAATTGAAGGCCCTTTGACCTCCCCCCGCCTTATCCTGATCTTTAACCAGAGGGTTGGCTTCGGCAAAGGACTTTAATCTTTTACGTACTGTTTCTTTGAATTCACTCGTATTAACATCTCGTTTTTTAGAGGGCACCATTTCGACAAATATATTTGCTTTATTGGACTCTCCGCTGCCATTTCCTACAGTTAAAACAGTTTGAGAAACTTCTTTGTATTCGCGAAGTGCCGAATCCACTTCCTTTGCTACCTTATCCATGCGATCAAGATTTGTTCCGGGAGCGAGATCCAAAGAAACCGCGAACTCCCCGTTGTCTTGGGCCGGCAAAAATGTTTTCGGAATAAATTTAGTCACAACCAATGAAAAAATAAATATACCGAGAGCACTCAACAAAATAAACTTGGGCTTGTCCATGGCAACTTCTAAAAGCCGAACATATTTGTCCTCGAGCCAAGTTTGAAACCGATCGAAAGATTTGAGCGCCTTCTCGATGTGCGCAATAAATTTATTAGCAGAAAGCTTTCTGTCAGCAATAGCCTCATGGCTTTTTCCGGCAAAATATGCCGACATCATTGGCGCCATCGTGATCGCATCCACTAACGAAATTAGCATCGCAAAACAAATCGTCAAACCGAACTCTTTAAAGAACTGTCCGACGACCCCTTGTAAAAAGCCAATAGGGCCAAACACCGCAACCACCGTCATTGTCGTCGCGATCACCGCCAGCAAAACCTCCTTCGTCCCCTCGAGAGAAGCTTTTTTAGGAGACTTTCCCATCTCGAGATGACGAAAAATATTTTCACGAACAACAATCGCGTCGTCGACTAGCAGGCCGACGGCAAGAGAAAGCGCGAGCAAAGTCATGATATTGATCGAAAAGCCCGCGATCGCCATCAAGATAAAGGCCCCCAGCAAAGAGTTCGGCAAAGCCAGAGAAGTAATAAAGGTGGATCGCAAGGATCCCAAAAAAAAGAAAACCACGAGCACAGTTAAAATAATTCCGATAACAATAGTCTCTTTAACATCCGCCACATTCGCACGAATCGGCTTTGCTCCGTCTTGAACCAAAGTTAAGATGCCCTTTCCTTTGATCTCCGCATTGATCATCTCAATACGTTTTTTGATATTGTCAGCAACGGCCACGGTGTTCGCACCCGATTGACGGTAGGCTCTGAGCACAAGACCTGGCTTGCCGTTTACATAGGTGCGCGAAGTCTCCTCCTGAAGAGTATCAAGAACATTTGCAACCTCCCCTATTTTAACCGGATGTTGAAAATTCTGGTAATTGATCGGCACTTGGCGGATCTCCTGAATACTTCGGTATTCACCCAGGGTGCGAACCATCCTTGTTTTGTCATCTTGATCTAGTTTTCCAGCTGGGGTGTTTCGTCCCGTCGAGGACAAAGTTGTTCGGATTGAAGAAGCCGAGATTTCGCGATCCGACAGTTGCTTTAAGTCCATCTCCACACGAATTTCGCGTTTGCGGCCGCCCATGATCTCAACCAATCCCACCTGATCCACTTGCTCAATGCGGGGTTTTACCACCTGATCTGCAAGATCGTAGAGTTCAGCTGGAGGCAAAGAGGACTCAAGCGCCATCATCACAATCGGCTGATCTGCGGGGTCCACACGACGAATCGTCGGATCATCACAGTCCTCTGGCAAACGATTTCTAACTCGCGCCACGTGATCTCGCACTTGCTGTTCGGCATTCTTGATATCTACAGCAAGATTAAACTCGACGATGACAATACTAAAACCCTCTTGACTGATCGAACTTAGTGACTTGATCCCCGACACAGAGGCCACCTCGTCCTCAATCGGCTTTGTCACCAAAGTTTCCATCTCACTCGGCCCTGCCCCTGGGTAAGACGTATGAACGGCGACAATCGGAAAGGTCACGTCCGGAAATAAATTCACCGATAGGCTCTTTAGAGAAATATAACCTGCGATTAAAATCAAAACAAAAAGGCAGGTAATAAAAACAGGACGTCTGATAGAAAGTTCAACCATGGTCTTTACGCCTCATTAGAGATTTCGTCGATACTGGCCGCCCACTTCATAAAGAGCCTCTGTCATCTGATAAAGACTGCAATGCCTTGCCGCCTCCATCAAAGCGGCAAAAATATTTTCGCCTGAAAGAACTGCCTTTTTAAGTTTTTCGAGCTCTTGTGCCGCCGTGCTCTTGTGCTGAGCTTGAAAGAGTCGGACGTTTTCGAGTTGTTGATTTTTTTCTTCGTAAGAGGCTCTTGCAAGCTCAATTTTTGGCGCCACATACTCAGACTGAAGAGTTTTCGGGTCAATAAAAGTATTTACCCCAATTATTGGCAGAGTTCCGTCATGTTTGAGGCGTTCATAATATAAAGACTCTTCTTGAATTTTAGAGCGTTGATACTGAGTCTCCATCGCCCCTAAAACTCCGCCCCTCTCGTTGATCTTTTTAAACTCATTGAGAACGGCCTCTTCAACAAGATCTGTAAGCTCTTCAAAAAAGTAACTTCCTTGATTCGGATTTTCGTTTTTTGAAACACCAAACTCTTTGTTGATAATCATCTGAATCGCCATCGCCCTTCGCACAGATTCTTCTGTCGGAGTTGTGATGGCCTCATCGTAGGCATTTGTATGCAGACTATTGCAGTTGTCATAAAGAGCAATCAAGGCCTGCAAGGTTGTACGGATATCGTTAAAGTCAATTTCTTGCGCATGCAAAGAGCGCCCTGAAGTTTGGATATGATACTTTAACTTCTGCGAACGATCGTTCGCCTTGTAAAGATCCCGCATGGCGACAGCCCAAATCCTGCGAGCCACTCGGCCAAGAACGGCATACTCAGGGTCAAGACCGTTTGAGAAAAAGAAGGACAAATTCTGAGCAAAGTCATCAACGTTAAGCCCCCGCGAGAGGTAATACTCAACAAAAGTAAAACCATTGCTCAGCGTGAAAGCAAGCTGACTGATCGGGTTCGCTCCCGCCTCTGCAATATGATAGCCAGAGATACTCACCGAATAAAAATTCTTTATATCTTTCTGAACAAAGAACTCTTGAATATCTCCCATCATCTTCAAAGCGAAATTGATTGAGAAAATACAGGTGTTTTGCCCTTGGTCCTCTTTAAGTATATCGGCCTGAACGGTGCCGCGAATTTGTTGGATGGTCCAATCAGAAAGCTCAGTGCGCTCAGATACAGAAAGAGATCGTCCGAGTTGTTTTTCTTTCTTTTCAACTTGCTGATCAATGGCTGTGTTAAAATAAAAAGCCAAAATCATCGGGGCGGGGCCATTGATCGTCATACTGACGCTAGTGTTCGGCGAACACAAATCAAAGCCCGCATAAAGCTTTTTCATATCTTCAAGAGTGCAGATACTCACCCCTGATTCTCCGACCTTACCAAAAATATCGGGCCGAGTATCGGGATCCTGTCCATACAGGGTTACAGAATCAAAAGCCGTCGACAAACGAAGAGCCGGCTCCCCTTTTGTCAGGTAATGAAAGCGCCGATTGGTGCGCTCAGGAGTCCCCTCTCCAGCAAACATCCGTTTCGGATCTTCATCAGCACGCTTTAGCGGAAACACTCCGGCCGTAAACGGAAACTGACCAGGAACATTTTCTAATTTTAAATACTTAAAACGATCTCCCCAGTCTTTAAACTTAGGAATCACGACGCGAGGGATACGGCTTCCGCTTAAACTCTCGCTGGTCAATTTTTGACGAATTTCTTTGCCGCGAACTTTAAAAACGAACTCTTCTCCAGAATACGAGGCTGCGAATTGATTCCAGTTTTTAAGAGCGCCAAGCTCTTCGCTCGTAAAATCTTTTTCTAATTCTTGCTGAGACTTTTCAATCTCATTGGGAGATGCTTTTAAAAGAGCTCCCACCTTCTGCAAAGAACCTAAGATCGAAGCTTTTTCTGAAAGCGTTTCGGCACGCTGTTTGTACTTGTGAACAACACCGACAATTTCTGCTAAATAATTCTGGCGATCCGCGGGTATAATAGTATGTTCCTCCGCAGAGAGAATGTGCTGACGAAACTCTGGATCGACCGCCCAAGTCGGGCTGCCTGTTTTCTCCTGAAGAAGCTCGGTGATTTTAAAAAAAAGTTTATTCACGCCCCCATCGTTGAATTGCGAGGCCTGAGTCAGATAAACCGGCACCTCTGTTTTTTCATCGAAAATCTTGCGCGATCTTTTATATTGCTTGCTCACATCCCTGAGGGCGTCCAAGGCGCCTCGGCGATCTGCCTTGTTCACGGCGATAAGATCCGCAAAGTCAATCATGTCAATTTTTTCAAGTTGTGATTGGGCGCCAAAATCAGAGGTCATCACGTACATCGAAACATCGCTGACTTCTGTGATGGCCACATTCCCCTGTCCGATCCCTGAGGTTTCTGCAATGATCAAATCAAAATTTAATTTTTTTAAGTAATTCAGAATCGCCGGAAGACTAGAAGCGATCTCTCGCCCAGACCCCCGAGAAGCGACGGAGCGCATGTAAACGCGGCTTCGGCTCAAGGAGTTCATGCGAATACGATCGCCAAGCAATGATCCACCTGTTTTTCGTTTCGAGGGATCGACACAAACAACGCCAATATTTTTATCAGGATAGGCGTTTAAAAATCTTTGAACGATTTCGTCAATAAGGCTCGACTTTCCGGCGCCGCCGGTGCCGGTGATTCCGAGAACCAGGGGATTTTTGTCGTGGGCCTTAAAAGCCGCGATCTCTGGCGCTGATTTTCCATTTTCGATCAGAGACAAAACTCGCCCCAGCTCAAAGGAAGGCACTGAATCTTTCTGAAATGGATTTTCAATGTTGCGAGAAAGCGGCTGTGCTTTGGCTTCATCAACACTAAAATCACAGCCCCGCACAATCATTTCGATCATGCCATTGAGGCCTAACTTTCTCCCATCGTCAGGATGAAAGATCTGAGCAATACCGTAGTCTTCGAGAGCTTTTTTTTCTTCATGAATAATAACGCCGCCGCCGCCGCCATAAATTTTTACGTAGCTAGCGCCGTTAATATCGAGCAAGTCACGCATGTACTTGAAGTACTCCATATGTCCGCCCTGGTAAGAGCTAATACAGACTCCTTGCGCCCCTTCCTGCAGAACCGCCTTGACCACATCGCTCACAGAGCGGTTGTGACCTAAATGTATCACCTCAGCTCCCATATCTTGCAAAATTCTTCGCATGATATTGATGCTAGCATCATGACCATCGAACAAACTGGCAGCGGTAACGATACGAACAGGATTTTTGGGCTGGTAAGACATGGCTATTTTCCCTTAAAGGCTGGTTTTCTTTTTTCGATGAAGGCACGGGTCCCCTCGCGCACATCTTCTGTGGCAAAGAGCTCTGAAAAATGATCGGCTTCGATTCTCTGCGCTTCTTCGACATCAACCTCATAGGCTTGATTAATTGATTTTTTTGCGGCAGCAACAGCCACAGGCCCTCGTGATGAAATTGTATTCACTATCTTCATCACCGTGTTCATAAGCTCTGCCGCTGGAATAACTTTGTTTACTAAACCTAAACTCAAGGCATCTTGAGCCGTAATGATATCTCCGGTATAAGTAAGCTCCCGCGCTTTGCGAATCCCCACCGCCCGCGCTAAACGAACAGTGCCGCCAAAACCTGGGATCAGCCCTAAACTCACTTCGGGGAGGCCAAACTTGGCGTTCTCAGAGGCGATGATAAAATCACACGCCAAAGCTAGCTCTAGGCCGCCACCAAGAGCAAAGCCATTGACCGCTGCAATCACCGGGATTTTCAAAAGATTCAATTCATGAAAAATCGATTGCCCCCGCTGAGCAAAAGCGTGGGCTCGCTCCGCGTCCAGTTCGGCGATTTCTTTAATATCAGCTCCGGCAACAAAGGCCTTCTCGCCGCTGCCCGTGACAACCAAAGCCCGGGCATTTTCAAAGTTGATCTCACCGATCTGACGAAGAGCATCTGCCATCTCACTCAAAACTTGAGCATTTAAAGCATTCAAAGCCTCGGGTCTTTGGATGGTCAACACCCAGATATTTTTTTCTTTGATTTCAAGTTGAATTGTTTTGTATGAAAAATCAGACATTACTTTTGCATTCCTTTGTAATCATAAAATCCGCGGCCCGCTTTGCGTCCTAACCATCCAGCCTCAACATATTTCACAAGCAAGGGACAAGGACGATACTTCGAGTCCCCAAGTCCTTCGTGCAGAACATTCATGATCGCAAGACAGGTATCAAGACCGATAAAGTCCGCAAGAGTGAGAGGCCCCATCGGTTGATTGGTTCCAAGCTTCATCGCATTGTCAATCGCATCCACCGAGGCAATGCCCTCATGCAAGGTGTAGATCGCTTCGTTAATCATTGGCATCAAAATGCGGTTGACGATAAAGCCTGGCATGTCTTTCACAGACTCAACAAAAATCTTATCCATTTTTTCTGCCAATAACTTCACAGTTTTAAAAGTCTCATCAGAAGTTTGTAGGCCCTTGATTCCCTCAACTAGCTTCATCAAAGGGACTGGGTTCATAAAATGCATTCCCACAACCTGAGTCGGACGCTTTGTTACGGCTGCGATTTTTGTGATTGAAATCGAAGAGGTGTTCGAAGCTAAAATCGCTGCGGGCTTTGCAATGCCGTCGAGTTCTTTGAAGATTTTTAATTTTAAATCAATATTTTCGGTAGCGGCTTCAATCACGACATCGCAAGAACTCAGTGTCGTCATCTCTTGCGCCGTTCGAATGCGGCCAAGAAGTTCTCCCTTTTGAGCCTCTGTCATTGTGGCTTTCTTAATGAGACGATCGCAAGAAGCGCTGATGGTGGCGATCCCCTTTTCAAGAGCCAAACCTGAGACATCGACCATCACCACTTGGTAACCAAATTGAGCCGCCACTTGAGCAATTCCATTTCCCATCTGACCGGCACCGATGACTCCAACGGAACGAATGTCTTGGATACTCATAACAACCTCCAACGCAAAGCGCTATTTCGTGATAATAAAACCCCTCTCTCTATAGCGAACCCGGGGGACGGGGTCAATATTTACTCCCCGACTTAGAGGCAGCTGGCCCATAGGAATCTTGGTGTTCTTGGCATCCCCTGAGAGAATAAGAGCGATGCGTATCATATTGGCTTTCTTCTTGTTTTTAATCTTTGAATCTTCTTTTGCTAGCAGCAACCCCGTCTTATCTTTCTACCGCAACCAGCAAAGCCTCTTTCCATCGGGTCAAGTCCCACGCAGTGATCTAGAAAAGGCAGTGCTCAGCCGCGAGCTCTCGCCGTCGTTCCGAGTCACTTGGAATAAAAAAGAATTTGAAATTCCGGGGGATTCTCTCACCAAAGATGTGCAGATAACTCGAACTCTGATCAGCAAACTAAAAACAGAGGTGCTAAAAAGCCCCCAGTCAGGCTCTGTTCGTTTGTTCACAATCCCCGCAAAAACTGCTGTGGTGGTTTTAAAAACTGATTCCTTCTGGGCCGAGATTGTAGATCCAAAGCAGAAACTCAAAGGCTGGGTGCCCCTGCACCACTTTCATCCCCCAGCTGAAGACACGGGTGTTTACCTTACTGTCACAGATTCTTTTCTGCAAAAAAAACCTCGCAATGCTGCAGAAATTATCACCACAATCCCTAAAGGCTTTCGCCTGATCCCGCTAGGTTTTGAAAAAAACTACGTCAAGGTTCAATACAAGGGCCGCAATGGCTATGTTGATCTTAGCAGTGTGATTGGTCGCGGAGACTTCGCCATGTGGGCCTATCATGAAAACAAAGCTTGGCTCGGGATTTCTCACCGCGAAAATGAATTTTTAATCACAGTCGATGGCCAAAAACTAAAACTTCAAGATTTTTTGGCCTACGCCCCTTATCAAGACCGCGGCATTATCACGCAAAAAACCAACGAAGAAGGGCCCTCCATCCGCTCTCGTGTCGAAATCACCAGCAAAGAAGCCCATCGCTGGACGCAGAGCTTACTTGCAGAGCACGGCAAAGTTTGGTGGCGCTCCGAAGAAACTTCTACTGCAACTCAAGATGAAATTATAAAAATCTCTTCTGAACAACTGATGAAACGCAGCCTTCATGGCGTGGCCTTTGCTCCCGGAAGCCCTTTCAAGGGGCTCGTCTCGGCAAACGGAATCTTTCGCACTGAGGATGGGAACTCCTGGCAAGAGATTCCACAATTTTCAGGGCAAAACTTTCCTGTCAGCATTCACCCCGAAGGCATTTGGTATGTGGGCAGCTATCGCAGCTACGACGAGGGAAAAACCTTTGAGCCCTATATCAAGTGGGATAAACTCGCCCAGCAAATTCAAGACAGTCTTCACAAGATGCCGCGGCATTTACGTATCACTCAAATCGAGCCAATGTCTCATTCGCGGATTCGGATTTTTTTAGACACCGGAGTGCAGAAAATTAAAATGCAGGCGCATGTTTTAAGTCAAGAATGGTCGTTAGTAAAATAAGGCAACATCTCGCTACGAATCTTCTCTTGCAAAATCGGTCGATCCTTAATTTCGCACGAGACAGTCTCTACCGCCGGCAAAACATCAATCAGCAGCTCCCGAGACCAAACCCCGAAATTTGGAAACCACTTCCCTTTGGGCAAAATTTTTGAAGCTCCTCGAATAACAACCGGCACGAGAGGGGCCTTCGCATTGATCGCAAAGACAAAGGGCCCGGCCTTAAAAGCCCCCAGCCTCTCTTCTGTCTGCCGAGTTCCCTCGGGAGCTAGAGCAAACTTCTCTCCACTCCGAATACGATTCTCAGCCATTTGGTAGATCTTAAAAACTTCATCCCGCCGCTCTCTTGCAATCGGCAAAGCCCCCATTCTCCTCATGGCAGAGCCAAAGACTGGAATCTTAAAAAGCTCTATCTTAGCCCCAAAGCGAAAGCCCCGAAGACAAGCTTGCATTGCAAAAACATCAAAAAAGCTAGTGTGATTAAAAAGATAAATGCAGCCGCCAGCAGGAATATTCTCCTGACCACGAAGACGAATCTTAACGCCGAACATCGCGCAAGAAGCTCCGCCCCACATCATCGCAATGGTATCATCTAGCTCTCGGTTATTAAAAAGCAAATTAGCCACTATAGCCAGCGCCGAAAAAAAAATAAGCACAACAGGATACAAAATTGTCATCACGATACTTCGAAAAGCGGCGACAAATCTCATTGAGAATTCTCGCGATCAGCAAAAAGTCGTTTTCGTGCCGATAAAATTTGTCGGTCTTTATAAGCCTCGTGCTCAGAGGGCCCAGACAGTATCGATTGATGGGCAACTTCATCCATAATTTGAATCTCAAAGGGGTAAAAAAAACTAAAAGATTCTTTTCCTGCTTGGGGCTCAATCCGAATCAATTTGCGAGTGATAAATTTGATAAAACGATAGTCCTCACCCGAAAAGAAATTCTCTTTGCGAAAGAGCTGAGAGCCGCCGGCGCTCTTGAGTTTGTCGGCAAAAATCTTATTGAGTTCTTCTTCCGCATAATCCTTGCCGGACTCCATCAACTCTTTACAAATTTTCACAAAAAGGTCGACGGGATACACATTATTGGAGCTCTGATCCGGCATGATATGCGGAAAGCTCATGACGTTTTCTTCCACTAAAAACCGGATCACCTGAAAACAATCAAAAAGAGAGCGAGTGATAAATCTCACACCCAGTTTATCAAAAATTTTCATCGCCAAAGCATCTGGCTTGGCCAAGAGCTTAATCACTGTGCTCGAGGAGGTCTTAAACGGCTTCACTTCAAAACCTAACAACTCTATCGGCGGGCGCTCCGAGCTCTTAAGGTATGCTTTATGGGTCGTCCCATCATGGTAAATGGCCCTCTGAAACGGCGTCAGAATCTGACTCTGAATTTCTTCGCTAAAGCTCGAAAAAAGATCGTTCTCAGCGTGGACATAGATATGCATACAGCGAAGGACCGCACAAGACCACCTCTGCAGTCTGCGCTCGGACTCCTCACGCGAACTCGCCAGCAACAATAAGCGACGAATGTCCCCGAGGGACTTGCGCTCACGCAAAAGCTCTGGAACTTCGTTGATATCAAAACCCAATTTTTCGACGATCAAAACCAGCGCCCGGCGATGATAGTACCAAATATTTTCGAGATCCTTGGGGTTTTCAAAATCAAAACCATAACTGAGCAAGAACGACGTGGCCTGTTCCAAAGTTTGAATATTCAAGCGCGGAGAGTCAATGGCAGACCGCCCTCCCGCAACAGAATTCAGAATATCCTGATCAAACAAAAATCTTTGAGGCATTACCATCAGTTAATCTCTAGGAACCTCTCCGGAGCAAGTAAAAACGCAAGGCGCCTATGATCACTTCGTAGGCAGAATTCGCCGCTAAAAGCTCAGGACTGAGGACTTTGAGGTGCTAACTAGTTATAAATTTTTAATAAACAAAGCTTGCCGTCGGCATAACAAAATCACCCAGAGCGCTCGCGGCGGGGCTATTGCTATCGAAGCTGGTGTAGTTTTGATAACTCACCGTTCCTGTTGTCGTCGCTTGACTAAAGTTTCCAGTTAAGTTGACTTCGCCGTACTCATCTTTGAACTGAAGCAAAAAACTTTTTGTAGAAACATTCACGCTCCCCTCAGCGGCACTCGTAAATTGAATCACATAGGGTTCGATGATCTCGTTGTTAGAATTATTTGTACCCACCATAGAATCATAAATTGTGATTTTCAAAGTGCTTTGCGAAAGGTTTACCACTCCGGCGGAGTCGTGACTAAGACGCCCCTCGATGGCCACACAGGTTTGAGTCGCAGACACCGAACCATCAACGGCGCCGAAGTAAGCAGGGTCTACAGTCGCCGACACAAGGCCTTTGATTCTTTGCTCGAAAGTGGCGCCTTGAGCATTCGCAGAACTGTATATGCGGCCACTATGACTCTTGCAGGACACGCCACTCACCACGCCAGTCCCCGTCACGCCCTGGGCACTGCGAGCTCCAACAGAGGTGGTCTTTCCTGATGAACAAGCCGCTAAGGTGAGTCCTAAACCCATCATCAGCGTCCATTTTTTTAAATTGAAAAGTGCCATACTCACCTCTATCTACCTAGAGGAGAGGCAAAGTTCAGACCAGAGAAAGGGGGCTAATTTAGAAATGAGCTGTCTCAAAGTGAGATTTGGAGCGCCAGTGACAATTCTGGGAATCAACTGTCAAAACTCCCTCTCTAGAAAGCCCTCAAGAAAGAGAAAACTCCCTCTCAAAAACAAAAAAAAGGAGGATTTTTCAATCCCCCTTCTCCGAAGTAACAACAAGACCCATCTAAGACGCAGAATCAGTGTAGAACTTTTTATTCGCCTTCGCCAAGTCCTTTAATGGATTTGCAGGCCGGAGTCTTGCGGCATTTCTCTGCACTGCATACTCAGCGAGCTGCGTCTCGATATAAGTTAAACCGACACTATCCGCATACCTGAGCAATCCCCCCCTAAAGGGCGGAAAGCCCGTCCCCATAATCATCGCCAAATCGACCTCATGGGGAGTCTCAACGATTTTGTCTTCGATCAAAGCCCTCGAACACTCATTGACCATCGCAAAAACACCTCGCTCAATGCACTCTTTAGAACTTAAGGTGTTAGATGGGGATTTGAGTCCAAGTGCCGAATAAACCTCAACATCAACGCCAATTCGCTTGCCGTCTTCTGCGTATTTATAAAAGCCTTTTCCGTTCTTTTTACCGAGACGACCGCTCTTTTCAAGCCCCTCCATACAAGGAGCAATTTCAATACGATCACCGAAGGACTTCCGGAATATCTTTAAGACTTTCATGCAAACATCAAGACCCACTTCATCCATCAAGGCAAAGGGACCCATTGGCATTCCAAACTCTTTAACGTAGGCCTTATCAACAAACTCAATGTCCATACCCTCTTGCAATAAGAAGGCGGCCTCGGCCATATAGGGCAACAAAAGCCGATTTACCAAAAATCCAGGACCGTCTTTAACAACCACTGGCATCTTACCCATTTTTTTAGATAATTCAAAAATAGTTGCCACCGTTTCGTCACTCGATTTTTCGCCGCGAATAACTTCTACCAAGGGCATTTTATGGACCGGGTTGAAGAAATGCATTCCCGCAAAAAACTCAGGACGAGGATGCCCTTTGGCCATCTCTGTCACGCTGAGTGAACTCGTGTTGGTTGCAATAATCGCATCGGGACGCATCTTCGTTGCGCACTCTCCGATAACCTTTTGTTTGATCGACATGTCTTCGACAATCGCTTCCACCACAACATCCATGGTACCAAAGCCGGAATAGTCCGTGGTCCCAGATACCAAATCGACTTTTTGTCGAAACTGATACTTGTCGATCGATTTGCGTTTTAACAACTTGAGCCAAAGATCACTGGCATGCTTGAGGCCTTTACCGAGAGCTTCGACATTGAGATCCTTCATTCTCACATCAATGCCTTTGTCCGCCGCCACGTAGGCAATCCCGCCCCCCATGGTGCCCGCGCCCAAAATTCCAAGACGACGAACCTCTCGGGCCTTCACATCCTTGCTCGTCACTCCGCTCGATTTTTTGACCATCTCCGTGAGGTAAAAGACATGAATTAAGTTTTTGCTAATTTCTGAGGTGCCAAGATCTGCAAAACATTCGCGCTCAATTTTGAGAGCCTCTTCTCGGCGACTCCAACCATAGGTTTTTTTCACTACCTCAAGAGCCTTTAAGGGCGCTGGATAATGTCCATGGGTCGCCTTTAAAACTCCTTCTTTGGCTTTTTTAAAAACGATCCCTCGCCCCAAAAAACCTTCCAAAATTTTATTAACTGTGCCGCGGGGATGATATTTTTTTTCAGCTTTGCCCGCGCTTTTAGAAATCAACTCTTTGGCCCACCTCAAAGACTCTTCGCTCAAGATTGCCGGATGAACCATGCGATCGACTAGCCCCATCTTCAAGGCCTTCTTGGCATTCACGGACTTTCCCGCAAGAATGATATCCAGCGAAGCCTGAAGCCCAATCAACTTAGGAAGCCGCACACTGCCACCAAAACCTGGCAAAATCCCCAGCTGCACTTCGGGCAAACCTATTTTGGTAGCTGGATCTTCACTGGCCATACGATAGTCACAAGCAAGAGCAAATTCACATCCCCCTCCCAAACAGGCACCATGAATCGCTGCCATCGTCAGCATGGGCAAATCTTCGATCTTGTTCATAATCTCTTGACCCGAATTCACAGCGGTCAAGACTTCTTCTCGGGTTTTCAGTTTTTGAATTTCATCGATATCGGCGCCCGCAATAAATATTTTTGGCTTTTTCGAAATAAAAATCACAGCCTTATACGAAGACTTCGCAAGCTCCCCGATCACGTCCTTAAGTCTCAGCATCACGGGAGTCGAAAGCTTATTGACCTTTTCTCCTTGCAAATCCAGCTCAACCACCGCGATCTCGCCTTGAGGAACAATTTTAATACTACTTTTCATGTCCATGCTATTACGCCTCTCTCTCAAGAATCATCGAACCACCTTGGCCGCCACCAATACACAAAGTCGCAAGTCCATACTGAACATTCCGACGCTTCATCTCTTTCATCAGAGTCAGAACCAGACGAGTTCCGGTCGCCCCTACCGGATGACCTACGGCAATGGCGCCGCCATTAACGTTCAACTGATCCATATTGATTTCGCCAACTTTTTGCGAAAGCCCTAATTTTTCTTGTGCAAACTTATCAGAGCCCAGTGCCTTCACGCAGGACAAAACTTGGGCGGCAAAAGCTTCGTTGAGTTCGATCAGTCCAATATCTTTAAGTTCCAGCTTTGCTCTTTTGAGAGCGAGCGGCGTTGAGTAAGCGGGGCCTAGCCCCATGCGCTCGGGCTCGAGCCCTGCAAATCCGTAAGACGCAATGCGAGCAACAGGTTTATAACCAAGGCTCTCCGCTTTCTCGCGCGACATGAGCAGCACCATCGCAGCCCCATCGGTGATTGGGCAAGAATTCCCAGCTGTCACAGTCCCCGTTTGTTTGTCGAAGAAGGGCTTTAGTTTCGCCAAGGCCTCCAGTGTTTGATTGTCCCGAGGACCGAAATCTTCCGTGAGAACTTCTTTATATTCCGGAGGTAAAAAAGTCGGAGCAATTTCTTCTTTGACCTTGTCTTTATTTTTTGTGGCGAGCTGGTGCGAACGCAAAGCAAATTCGTCTTGCATCTGACGACTAAGCCCCCACTCTTTAGCTAAAATCTCTGCCGTTTGTCCCATGTTGATTCCGACAAAAGGATCCGTCAAACCTTGCATCACCGCAATCACCGGAAAATACTCGTCGCGATAATTTCCTTGCAACAAGGCTCGAATTTGCTTTAGATCCGCCTTGAAAAGTTGCCAAAGTAAGGGCAACGCCTGCTTAGGTCCTTTTGCCGCAAAAAGCTTATCGAACAAGCCTTGAATCCGCGCTGGCAGAAGCGTTGGCATTTGCGACATGTTCTCGACTCCTCCCGCAACTACCACGTCCATAGTTCCTGATCTTATTTTTTCATAACCATTCGAAATACTCTCCATTGCCGAAGCACAATTGCGATGAACCGTGTAGGCTGAAGTTTTCTGCGGTATACCCGCGCCAAGCGCCACCACACGAGAAATGTTAACCGCATCTACAGGGTTACCAGTGTTTCCAATAATCACCTCGTCCACGAGGTTGACATCGAGGTTCGAGCGGGCAATCAGCTCTTTGAGGGCAACACGGCCCAGCTCTGCCGGGTGAATGGATTTAAATTTTGTTCCAGATTTTGCAAAGGGTGTTCGAACCCCTTCGACAATCACAACGTCGCGCGGACTTTTCTGCGAACTCATGGGCACCTTCTTTCAGTCAAATATATAAAATGATACAGATTTCTAAGCAGGGGACCAAGCTCTTTTCGGAGTCAAAAACACGATTATTCCTCAACGCAGCACAGTTCGATAGATTGACCCCTCCTACGGACCTTTGTACATTGAAGCCTCGTTTTTTTTAGCTAGCTTGCATACTAATTAAGCACTGGAGTTTACACATGAGCGAATCTGGATCAACGATGGGTAATTTCGATAAAGAGGCGCTCGAGTATCACGCCAAAGGAAAGCCCGGCAAAATCGAAATCATCTCAAGCAAACCCTGCAATACCGAAAAAGCTTTGTCTCTTGCCTACTCCCCCGGCGTCGCAGCTCCTTGCAAGGCAATAGCAAAGGACCCCAGCAAAGTTTACGACTATACAAGCAAAGGCAATTTGGTTGCAGTGATCTCAAATGGAACGGCAGTGCTGGGTCTCGGCAATATCGGCCCCCTCGCCTCAAAACCAGTGATGGAAGGAAAGGGAATCCTCTTTAAACAATTTGCTGGCATCGATGTTTTTGATATCGAAATGAAAAGCGACTCCACCGCCGAACTGATTGCAGCCATCAAAGCCCTCG